>JAKEEN010000157.1 GCA_022616575.1 Flammeovirgaceae bacterium | reverse complement strand
CAAGGCCATAGATAAACCAAAATTTGTTGAAGGGAAGAAAATACGTTAGGAGTGTAATGACCGCTAAAAGGACGACCAATTCCATCCAAACTTTTCGTGGTGGTAATAATGAAAGTTTAGGAATGGAAAATTGATGGGATAGTAGCCGCCAGGAATTCATCTTAGGCGTAAAGAAGAAAAGAATAGGGAGTGTAAAGACGAAGTTAACAATCAGTTCATTTAATATATCCCGATTGAAACTTTCCCAAAACATGGATTTTGGGAAGGTGCCATCTACAATGTAAAGCACTTCCCAACCCACTACTTCGATGAGCATGGGAATGACTACCCCGAAAAGCAAAAAGAGGCCCGCATTCTTTATATCGGGCATCCATACTTTTCCTTTGAATACTCTGGCAAATAACAACCAGGATACAAAAACAGCACCTCCTTCAACCAACCCAAAGCCAGGCCACAGCCAAACTTTGTCAATACCGTAGTACCAATTGTTCAGGGAGGTAAGTACAAATACCCAAGGCGCTACGCGCCATGGTCCCCACCAGTGAATCAGTACAATTCCTATTGAAGTAGGGAGATAAAAGGCTGAAAACGAATCGTGGTATTTGAATAGCAATGAGATTTGATCACCCACTACAATCAACACTAATGGAGCTAACCATGTCCACCATGGCAATACCTGAGCCTTTGGTTTATCTTCCCCATGCATGTTGTCTAAATTACAATTTTTATAAATGAAAAAGGCAAACCTCCTGAAGTTTGCCTTTTCTTGAAAATTGAATTCTAAAAACCTGTATCAGTTTGCCAAAGCACTTTCATATTCTTCCAGTGGCAGGCAACTGCAAACCAGGTTGCGGTCGCCATACGCATTGTCAACGCGACTTACACTTGGCCAGAATTTGGCATCCTTAACATATGGAAGGGGATACGCGGCCTTTTGTCTGCTATAGGGATGTGTCCACACATCGGCTGTAATTACTGCGGCTGTGTGTGGCGCATGTTTCAATACATTATTTTCTTTATCCGCTTTACCTTCTTCGACTTCGCGTATTTCATTTCTGATTTCGATCAGGGCGTCTACAAAGCGATCCAGTTCTTCTTTGGGTTCACTCTCGGTGGGTTCAATCATCAGGGTGCCGGCAACAGGGAAAGAAACAGTGGGTGCATGAAAACCATAATCCATTAATCGCTTGGCGATATCTTCTACTTCAATGCCGGCTCTTTTGAAGTCACGACAATCAACAATCATCTCATGCGCACAACGGCCCTTCGTTCCGGTATACAGAATTTTGTAATAGCCATTCAAGCGGTCTTTAATATAATTGGCGTTCAGGATGGCTGCTTTCGTTGCATTGGTCAGGCCCTCTTCACCCATCATTGCAATGTATGCGTAAGAGATGGCGAGAATACTGGCGCTTCCCCATGGGGCAGCAGAGATGGCATGGATTGCTTTTTCGCCTCCGGTTTTTACAACCGCATGGCCGGGAAGGAAAGGCTTAAGTTTATCATTGCAGCAGATCGGTCCCATGCCAGGGCCGCCACCACCATGTGGAATACAAAATGTCTTGTGCAGGTTCAGGTGGCACACATCGGCTCCAATGTTGGCAGGCGATGTCAGGCCAACCTGTGCATTCATATTGGCACCATCCATATATACTAAACCACCGTTTTTATGAATCACATCACAAATTTCTTTGATTGATTCTTCAAACACACCGTGGGTTGATGGATACGTAACCATGAGGCACGAAAGCTTGTCCTTATACTGCTCGGCTTTCGTCTTTAAATCTGCGACATCAATTTTTCCGTCTTCATCTGACTTCACCACTACTACATTCATACCGGCCATTACTGCACTGGCAGGATTGGTGCCGTGTGCAGAAGCTGGGATGAGTACAATATCTCTGCTATGATCGTTCCTGCTTTGATGATAAGCACGGATTACCATCAGCCCGGCATATTCGCCTTGAGCACCACTATTCGGTTGCAACGAAATTCCAGTGAAACCGGTAATTTCCATCAACCAGTTTTCAAGGTTAATGAGGATTTCCTGATAGCCTTTTGTTTGATCGGCAGGGGCAAAGGGGTGAATGTTGCCAATCTCAGACCACGTTACTGGAATCATCTCTGTGGTAGCATTCAGCTTCATCGTGCACGATCCTAAAGAGATCATGGAATGAACCATCGACAAATCTTTATTTTCAAGGCGTTTGATATAACGCAGCATCTCATGTTCTGAATGATGCATATTGAAGACAGGATGTGTCATGAAGGGCGAAGTTCGAATCAGCGAAGAAGGCCAGGTCAGATCGACTCCGTTTACAGACTGAGATGATTTACCGGTGATAATCGACAGAATGAGTTTAATATCTTCCATGCGTGTAGTCTCATCCACAGAAACACCAATGTGATTATCAGCAAAATACCTGAAATTGATTTCGTGTTTTATTGCTTCCCGTTCGATGGCGGATTTATCACTCACAGCAATTTTTAATGTATCGAAGTAATGTTCGTTCAACTGCTTGACGCCAGATGCTTTCAACCCCTGATCTAACGATTTAGCGAGGCCATGTACGCGGCCAGCGATTTTTTTCAATCCTTCAGCACCATGGTATACAGCATACATCCCGGCCATTACTGAAAGCAGAACTTGTGCGGTGCAAATGTTTGATGTTGCTTTTTCTCTCCGGATGTGCTGCTCTCGTGTTTGCAGTGCCATCCGATAACCGGAATTTCCTGAGGCATCAATCGAAGCGCCAATAATTCTGCCGGGCATTTGTCTTTTGAATTCATCTTTGGTAGCGAAGTAAGCAGCGTGCGGTCCGCCAAATCCCATCGGCACACCAAAACGTTGTGTGCTTCCTACTACCACATCAGCCCCCATTTCGCCCGGTGACTTCATCAGCACAAGGCTCATGATATCGGCAGCCACCACTACAAACACATCGTGCTCGTGGGCAGAAGTGATAAATGAAGTGTAATCTTTAACCGTTCCATCATCGCTTGGATTTTGAACAAGTACAGCAAATAGATCGGCATCTGTTATGTCGAGTTTTGAAACATCACCAACGACTAATTCAACCCCAATTGGTGTAGAGCGTGTTTTTAATAAGTCGATGGTTTGTGGGAAAGAATTTTCGTCTACGAAAAATTTATTTCCACTTTTTTTCGATGGCTTGCGCGATGCAAAAAGCAGGTGCATGGCTTCAGCAGCGGCTGTTGCTTCATCGAGCAAAGAAGCATTGGCTATTTGCATTCCCGTTAAATCAATGACCATAGTTTGATAATTGATCAGGGCTTCTAATCGCCCCTGGGCAATTTCTGCCTGGTAAGGTGTATAAGCAGTATACCAACCTGGGTTTTCTAAAATATTTCTAAGGATCACTGGAGGTGTTATCGTATTATAATACCCCGTGCCGATAAATGACTTATACACTTTATTCTTCGAAGCCAGTGTTTTGAAAGAATTCAAAAATTCAAATTCTGATTGTGCTTTGGGTAAATGGAGAGGCTTTTTCAGACGAATGGAGTCCGGCACGGTTTGGCTAATCAGCTCATCCACTGATGATGCCTTTACAACTTTCAGCATTTCTTCAATCTGCCTGGCATCAGGGCCAATATGGCGCGATTCAAACTTTTCAGCGTATTGAGAATCTATCTTCATTTTTGATTTTTGATGATTTAGCGTGATTTGAGGCTGCAAATGTAGGTTGATTTTTTTTGGCTGCAAGCTTCAGGCTGCAAGCTCCAGGCTTAATTTTCTGCGTAAGCTTGCGGCTTGAAGCTCATAGCGTGCAGCTATTTTTGCCAGTCGTGTAAAAAACACAAAAACAACCCGTTCGATTCGTTCCGGTTCAAAAAAAGCGCACATCTTTAAGGTTCAAAATGTTAAAAGCAAGTTCTATGAAATTAAGACTACTCACTGTTGCATGTGCCATTGCCATGCAGGTACAGGCTCAAGACCCTATTGCCCAAAAGTATGGCGATTTAATTACCCCCACCGACTTAAAAGAAAACCTTACTATTCTTGCCTCCGATGCACTGGAGGGAAGGGAAACTGGTAAGCGCGGACAAAAAATGGCGGCCGCTTTTATTGCTGCTCATTTTCAGGAACTCGGCTTAGCCGGACCAGTTGATGGCAGCTATTATCAGGGAGTAGAACTATATACAAGCATACCGGGTGAGATTTATGTAAAGGCGGGCACAAATAAGTATATCAACTTTGAAGATGTAGCCTACTATGGCAATGCCGATTCTGGTGGCGAAGCTTCCATCAGTGCAGTATATGCGGGCCGCGGGCGCCAGGAAGATTTTGATCAGTTGGATGTGAAGGATAAGGCTGTTGTTATAATGGTTAAATCGGATGAGAACTTCAGGGGCCCATTAAAAATTGCGCGCGAGAAAGGAGCCAAAATGGCTTTTGTTTTTAATCCCGATGCAGAGGAGTTCAAAAAGCTGGTAGTGCAGTTCAAGGGGTTTTTATCAGGTGGATCATTATCGCTGAAGAAGCCTGATGCCAGTGCGCAAAATCCTGGCGTGTTTTTTACTGCACCGGCTGTTGCCGAAAAACTTTTCAATTCGACAATCGAGAAGTTAACAAAAGCGGCTGATGAAGATCCTAAGAAAGGAGCCCTAAAAAAAATGAAGCCCGCAACTATAACCTATAAGACTTCGATGGAAGTAAAAGTGCTGAAGAGTGAAAATGTATTAGGTTACCTGGAAGGCTCAGATAAAAAAGATGAAGTGCTGGTAATCACATCACACTATGATCATATCGGCATGAAGCCGTCAGGGGAAGGCGACCTTATCAACAATGGTGCAGATGACGATGGTTCAGGAACGGTATCAGTTTTGCAATTGGCAAAAGCTTTTGCTCAGGCAAAGAAAGAGGGCAAAGGTCCACGCAGAAGTATTCTGTTTATGACGGTGACAGGCGAAGAAAAAGGTCTGCTAGGGTCTGAGTATTATTCAGAGCACCCCATCTTCCCGCTCGATAAAACCGTGGTTGACTTAAATATTGACATGGTAGGTCGCAGAGACCCTCAGCATAAAGACAGTGCTCCGTATGTGTATGTGATTGGGTCAGATAAGCTTTCAACCGAACTACATACCCTTAGTGAATCTGTAAACAAAACGTATACAAACCTGGTGTTTGATTATACCTACAATGATCAGAATCACCCGGATCGTTTGTACTACCGCTCTGACCACTGGAATTTTGCGAAGAAAAACATTCCCATCATATTCTATTTCGATGGTATTCACGAAGACTATCATCAGCCCAGCGATGAGGTCGATAAAATTGAATTTGATCACTTGGCAAAACGCGCACAGTGTGTATTCTTTACTGCCTGGGAAATTGCCAACCGGGAAGCACGCATTATGCCGGATAAGAGATAATTTCAGATTTACGATTTACGATTTACGATTTACGCTATCATCGCCTCAATAGAGAATAAAGTCGTCAGGTGGAAACATCTGGCGATTTTTTTTGAAACGTGTTGAGAAAAATTCTATGTAACTCAGCATACAAATTTTTGTCTAATGCTAAACATTATTTACATGAAGCAAATCCTTATTATTAAGGTGTGGAGAGAAGAAAAAAAATTCAAAGCACAAGCCACCGGACAGCCGGCATTTGACATTTACGCTGAAAGCGAAAGGAAATTCTTTTTGAAAGTGGTGGACGCAAAAATGGAATTCAACCGTGATGATAAGGGGAGTGTAGTAAGCATGACGTTATTTCAGGGTGGCCAGATTATTCCCGGAAAGAAAATCAAGTAACAAAAAATTCAGAAAGGAACATTCACGTGGCGTTCGGCATGATAGCTTGAGCGAACCAGCGGACCAGCT
>JAKEEN010000156.1 GCA_022616575.1 Flammeovirgaceae bacterium | reverse complement strand
ATGGCAGCGAATGCTACAAGCAGGAAGCATCCGGCCGCTGTCATTTTGTTTAACATGATTGTAAAAATGGTTTAAACCTGCAGTCTATAGGGGAATGAACTGCGTTGTTTAACCTCCCGCTTCAGCGGAATTGCCTCCCTTCGGCCGCATTACCGGCATCAGGTTCTGTGGGTATAATCTCAGCCCGTTGTATTGGCACCCCTAAGTTCTAACCTCCAACCATCAAATTTCAACTCTCAATTTTGACATTTGGAGGGTACAAAGTTATGCACGAAGATTTTGATTTCGCAAATTTTAAACAATGTTAAATATCAAATACTGAATTCTAAATTCTATTTTTGGGCATGTTTAAGGCCACCGTCAATAACAAAACGAACTTTGACATCGCTGAAGATGAACAGGGTTTTTTAGTGAATGGACAACCTATTACGTGGGACGTAGCCACCCTGGCAAACGGATATTTTCACATTCTTTATAATGGCAAAAGCTATCGCGCAGAAATTGTAAAGAATGACCCTGAAACAAAGACGAGCACGGTTAAGATTAATTCGCGCTCTTATACTGTCTCCATAAAAGATCGTTTCGATTTACTTCTTGAAAAGATGGGAATGAGCGGAGCTGCCGGAAGTAAAATCAATTCCATTAAAGCACCTATGCCCGGATTGATTATTGATTTGAAAGTGAAAGAAGGCGATAGCGTAAAAGCCGGTGATCCGATTCTTATTTTAGAAGCCATGAAAATGGAGAACATCATCAAATCAACCGGTGATGCTGTTGTAAAATCGGTAAAAACCAAAAAAGGCGATAGCGTAGAGAAAGGCCAAATTCTTGTAGAATTTTAAACGAGGCTAAATAACAAACATGCCAGACGAAAGTGAACAGCCTACTCCGCAGGACAATAATTCAATAAACAAATTAGAGAGCAATCGAAAGCGCTCATTCCTCAACCGCTATTCATATCTATGGAAGTTTGACCCCGATCTTGAAAAGGAGTACGCGGTCTTCCTAAAACCCTCCAACCTCATCCTGCTAAGGCTTGTGACATTTATTACTCTCTTCGGAATGTCGCTCTTTCTTCTCATCGATTTCTACCGCGATGTGGATTTCAATGTAGTGCTTTGGACGCGCACTACACTCTTACTTGTGAGCATGTCTGTTATGATATACTCATACACAAAAAGACTTTCGTCTACATTAATCCACTTTTTTGTTGCCCTTATTGCCCTCATGTCTTTCGTGTCAGCCATGATTACAGCAACTTTTGCCAACATGCCGGCATACTATTTAACCAACCTGATGTTTCTCATTTTTGTAATGATTGTAACAGCCAGCGGGTTGCATTTCAGACATGCACTGATGTTTAATTCGCTATGCCTTGCCACCTTTCTTTTCTTCTCGCAGGTAATACGGATTGACTCATTTTATTTTAGCCAATACCCACATATTTTTTCGATTTTCATTTATACGCAGATTATCGGTATTGTGCTTGAAGGAAGAAGGCGAAGAAATTTTCTGCAATTCAAGGAACTAGCTGAGCAAAAAAAACTGGTAGAGGAACTTAATCAGCAAAAAAATAAGATCATTTCTTTTTTATCGCATGATATCTCTGAACCACTCAATTCACTTGGTGTACTCTTGAATTTACAAGCCAAAGGCCATATCAGTTCGGAAGGGCTTAAACCTTTTTTTGATGAACTAAGTAAGCGTTTTGACAGTGTCTCAAACCTGTTCTTTGGGCTGGTTCGCTGGTCTCGCACACAGATGAACGGGTTTGTGCTTGAGAAACAGAAATTAAAAGTGAAAAAAATTCTTGAACTTAAAATCTTACTATACCAGCCTGTGGCGGAAGAGCGGTCGCTCAAATTCAATCTCAAAGCCGATGATTCACTTCACGTTTATGCAGATGATGACATGATTCGTATTGCCATTGGTAATTTAATTTCCAATGCATTAAAGTTTGCCAAAAAAGATTCTGTGATTGAGTTAACCGCCTTCAACCAAAATGGAAAGGCGATGATTAAAGTTTCCAATGAAGGCAATCCGGTTCCTATGGAAGTGCAAAGCAAATTGTTCAGCTATCAAACCACATCAAGCCCCGGTAGCCAGGGAGAAAAAGGAACCGGCATAGGCCTGGCGATGGCAGCTCACTTTGTAAGACTGAATGGAGGCAAAATCTATCTCGATCCGGATCAATCCAAGGCTGTTCGTTTTTGTATTGAACTTCCTTGTCAGGATTAAATTGTGACTAAAATAATCCGATAGAAATTGCTGAACTAAAAGCCTATTGTAACTTTACCCGATTTTAATGTTCTGAAATTTTTAAATCAACTCCCCATTCATGAAGTATAAACGTATTCTTTTAAAACTTAGTGGCGAAGCCCTGCAAGGTTCTTCCAAGTCCACCAATATCGACCCTACTGTACTTGAACAATATGCAGCGGAAATTCAGTTAGTAAAAGAACAAGGCGTTGAACTTTCGATTGTGATCGGGGGTGGCAATATCTTTAGAGGTGGCCAGGCGGAAACGTTAGGAATTGACAGGGTGCAGGGCGACTATATGGGCATGCTCGCCACGGTGATCAACGCCATGGCTCTGCAAAGTGCCCTGGAGCGACACGGCATGTACACGAGGTTGATGGCCGGTATTAAAATGGAACAAGTATGCGAACCTTTCATTCGCAGAAGGGCAATCCGACATTTAGAAAAAGGAAGAATTGTAATCTTTGGAGCAGGCATCGGCAATCCATATTTCACAACCGACTCAACGGCCAGTCTTCGTGCTATTGAAGTACAGGCCGATGTGGTATTAAAAGGGACCCGTGTGGATGGTGTTTATACAAAAGATCCTGAGAAATTTCCGGATGCAGTTCGCTATAGTAAACTTTCTTTCCAGGAAGCATACGAAAAGAACCTGAACATTATGGACATGACAGCCTTTACCCTGTGTATGGAGAACAAACTGCCCATCATCGTTTTCGATATGAATAAAAAAGGCAATTTATTGAAAGTGGCCAAAGGTGAAGAAGCGGGTACGTTGATTAGTTAATTATCGTTAATCGTTAAATGGTTAAATTGTAGCCTTGATATTTATGTCTTAAGTCTTAAAAGTTATGGAAGAATTAGAACTATATATTGAAGAAGCAAAAGACCTGATGAATAAAGCCCTGAATCATGTGGGGCATGAGCTTACCAAGATTCGGGCCGGTAAGGCAAATCCTGCTATGCTCGATGGCATTCAGGTTTCTTATTATGGCGCCATGTCTCCGCTCAACCAGGTCTCTTCAATGACAACGCCTGATGCGCGAACCATCTTTATTAAACCCTGGGAAAAAGGATTGATCCTTGAAATAGAAAAAGCAATACGCGATGCTAACCTTGGCCTTAATCCGCAAAACGATGGTCAACAGGTAATCATTAATGTGCCCATGCTTACCGAAGAACGCAGAAAGCAATTGGTAAAGCAAGTCGGTCAGGAATGTGAGCATGGCCGTGTCAGTATTCGCTCTATCCGAAAAGAAACTAATGAACACCTGAAAAAGGTAAAAGGGGCTTCAGAAGATGATGTAAAGAATGCGGAGGAAACCGTACAAAAACTTACCGATGACTTCATCAGTAAAGTAGATACCCTGATGAAAAAGAAAGAAGCTGAAATTATGACCGTATAATTTTATGGACTTTCAATCGATGCTTCAGCGCATCAAAAAAATTATGAAACGTTTTTTGTTCATTCTCTTTATTGTCTCAGCCGGAGTTTTAAGCTTCCTCTATTTTGGATCTTACAGCGATGGCATTCGCTCAGGTATGATTGTAAAGGTGAGTAAAAAAGGGATGCTTTTTAAAACTTACGAGGGCCAACTCAACCTCCAAACTTTCGGGGCTACGCGCGGCACTCCGATCTCAGAAACTTTTGAATTCTCGGTAGAAGGCAGCGAAACAGAAGTAATCAACATGCTTGAACAGGCCTCGCTAACCGGTGAGCGCGTAAGTTTACATTACGTAGAGCGCTATATTACAATACCCTGGCGTGGCGATACCAAGTACTTTATTACGAAAGTCGAACGGGTAAATCAGTAACTACTTTGTGCTCTGGCTACGTACGTAGCTCATAATATTTAATACAGTCTGAGCTGAAGGTTCCAATTGCGCTTCATCCAATTGCTTTTTGGTTGCGCACAATTCCTGGTAGGAAGCTTTCAAATCTGAGTCCGTAAACAGGGCTTTATTAATTTCCCTCTCCTCCTCCTCCGTAGTCTCGTGGTATAAATACCTGATCAGGTCGTTTTGTGTAAAGGTCTTTATCATAGGCAATATGGTTTTTGATCATTTTCTTTCTCAGATTGATCAGCGCATAGCGCATCCGCCCCAAAGCCGTATTGATACTCACTTCTGTGCGCTCAGCAATTTCCTGGAAACTCATTTTCAGGAAATGCCGCATGATCAGCACTTGTTTTTGTTCTTCTGGTAGCTCTTTTATAAAGTCACGCAATTTCGTGCGTGTGTCTTTCATCAACTGTTTGTCTTCTTCCGAGGCCGATACAAATTCCATGGAATTAAATACCCGGCTTCCGTCTTCAAGCACAACCTCCGGGTAACGCTTGCACTTTCTGAAATGGTCAATGGCCAAATTATTTGCAATGCGACTCATCCAGGGGAAAAATTTACCCTCTTCATTATAACGACCGTCACGTATTGTGTTTACGGCCTTAATAAATGTTTCTTGCAGGAGGTCTTCGGCTACGTACCGATCTTTTACGATCAGGTATATGGCAGTATAGAGCCTGGACTTGTGTCGGTGTAAGAGCATTTCAAAAGCTTCTTCGTTACCTTGTTGATAGAGCGAAACCAACTGGCTGTCGCTGAATCTGCTGTCAATCATTTGCGTTCAGTTTAGTAACGTAGAGGTGCTTTCGATATTGCGGGATTTGGTTATTAATTCGATTGGTTCTGAAAAGGTAAAAACTTTCGTTTACTGTGCAAAATTTTTGCAAAAAATCTTGCCAGCACCAAATTTTCTGTATGTATTTGTCTTCGATTTTTTCGTCTAAACCCAATATGGCCACCAGTAAGAAGAAGGTTATTAAAAGTCTCGAAAACCTGAGCGAAGATTTAAAGGAATTGATAAAAAGGCAGTATCCGAACGGATATGACGGCAGCGTAACCCGTATTACCAACGCTAAAAAAGAGCCCATTTTTGTTTTTCCACTCGAAACGGAAGACTCTACCTACCTGGTAAAGGTACCCACCACCAAAAACAGCGAGGGTGAGTATGATGTTGAGTCGGGCAAACCGCAGGAATTTGATAGCTCAAGCGATGGGGATGGGGATGATTACGGAAGCAGTGAAAGTGATTTCGAAAGTGAGGGCGGGGGTGATTATGACGATGAGGGTGGCAGTCGTAACAGCAAAGAAGCCAGCTACGATCCGGATTTCGATAATTGATAATTTTAATTAAAATTTTGAACACCACCGGATAGGTGGTGTTCGTATTTTTGGCCACAACCAGAAAATGACGCTATATCCACAGGACGATTCGCACCTTGATACACTCGACCCTAAGGAGTATATCATTATTAAACGGGCGCGGGTTAACAATTTGAAAAACCTGAGCGTGGCAATTCCGAGAAACAAGCTCGTGGTAATCTCAGGGCTTTCGGGTTCTGGTAAATCGTCTCTTGCCTTTGATACACTCTTTGCCGAAGGGCAACGCATGTATGTGGAAAGCCTGAGTTCTTATGCTCGCCAATTTTTAGGCAGGATGGAAAAACCAGAAGTGGATTATATTAAGGGTGTTTCTCCCGCCATTGCCATTGAGCAGAAGGTGAACACACGCAATCCAAGATCTACCGTAGGAACAACCACTGAAATTTACGACTACCTGAAGTTACTTTTCGCACGCATTGGCAAAACATATTCACCAATCAGCGGCAAGGAAGTAAAAAAGGATTCGGTTACAGATGTGGTGGATGCAATTAATAAACTGGATCAGAGTACCCGGGTAATGATTGCAAGCCCCTTGCATTTCAAAAAAGGCAGAAAGATTGCCGATGAACTAAACCTGTTGCTAAGCAAGGGGTTCGCTCGCGTGTTGGTAGATGGCGAAGTTCAATTCATTGAAGAACTATTGAACCCTTCAGTACCGGAGGGGAAAAAGAAAACTGCCACAAAAAAACCCGCCTTCACCGATAAGAAAATTGAAATTTTGATAGACCGGGCTTCGGTAAATGTGGGCGATGAAGATACCGTGTTTCGCTTATCAGACTCTGTTCAAACTGCTTTCTTTGAAGGGGAGGGAGAATGCGTAGTGTATGCAGAAGGGAGAAAACCTATGCATTTCAATGATCGATTTGAAATGGATGGAATGACCTTCACCGAACCGTCTGTAAATTTCTTCAGTTTCAATAACCCTTATGGGGCTTGCCAGACTTGTGAAGGTTTTGGAAAGATATTAGGTATTGATGAAGACCTTGTAATCCCGGATAAAAGCCTTTCCGTATACGAAGGTGCTATTGCTCCATGGCGAAGTGAAACGATGGGCGAATGGCAGAAACCGTTGCTGAAAAATGGAATCAAATTTGACTTCCCAATTCACCGGCCTTACCATGAACTTACCCAGGCTCAACGCGACCTACTCTGGAATGGCAATGAATATTTCGATGGCATTCACGGATTCTTTAAATACCTCGAGTCAAAGACACACAAAATTCAATACCGCGTTATGTTATCACGTTATCGCGGAAGAACTACATGTCCTGATTGTCGAGGCACACGCCTGAGGAAAGATGCGCAGTATGTGAAAATTGTCAACACATCCATTACTGAT
>JAKEEN010000155.1 GCA_022616575.1 Flammeovirgaceae bacterium | reverse complement strand
GTAGATGATGTGCACGGCTGGAATTTTATCGGTGGAAAAAATGGCAACGTAGCAGCCGATACGTATGAACTTACCCGCGAATATGCACGACTCCACTCAAAATATGAGAATGTTGAAGAGAAAAAAATCAGCAAGAAGAATAAAGCCGAGTATGAGTATTGGTTGAAAATCAAAGGCAAGTTTGAAAAGGCAAAGGAAAATGCCGACAAACAATATCATTTTTTCGAGACTATTTATGCGAACATGTCATTCAGCAATGACACGCTTAAGAAAATATTAAATGTCGAAAAAATTACCCCCGAGGCGATTACCAAACTCCAATCGGACGATCAAAAAATTCAAATGGCTAAAGGCGCCATGGAATTGATTTTTCAAAATGCAGGCGAGGAGGCGGATGTAGATGCGGTGATTGAAGAATTAAAAGCGGGTGTTAAGTATTTCGAAGTACAATCAAAGTACGGGTACAATACCAGCTATGATTCGCGCACTATTGTTGGAGATAACTATGCAAACCTGGGTGAAAAGTATTACGGAAACAACGATGTGCAGGGACCTGATGCAGAACACGGAACACACGTGGCTGGGATCATCGGTGCCAACAGAAAAAATGATATTGGTATTAAAGGAATTGCCGATAACGTTCGCATAATATCAGTACGTGCTGTGCCTAATGGTGATGAACGCGATAAAGATATTGCGAATGCCATTATTTATGCCGTAGACAACGGGGCACAGATTATCAACATGAGCTTTGGCAAAGATTACTCACCGCAGAAAGAAGCAGTGGACAAAGCTGTAAAATATGCGGAGCAAAAAGGAGTTTTACTGGTTCATGCTGCCGGTAATGATTCAGACAGCAACGATGAGATTGAACAGTTTCCCTCACGTCTCTACAAAGACAGAAAAGAAGCCAGGAACTGGCTGGAGATCGGGGCCTCATCATGGGGAACTGATAAAAATTTTGTAGCAGGTTTTTCGAACTACGGCAAAAAAACGGTTGATCTTTTCTCTCCGGGATTTGAAATATATTCCACCATTCCCGGAGGAAAGTACAAAAACAACAGTGGCACCAGCATGGCATCGCCTGCAACGGCCGGTGTGGCCGCTATTCTGATGTCTTATTTTCCAGACCTTACAGCGATACAAGTGAAAGACATTTTGCGTCAGTCAACGCGTAAGTTTGACGGACTAAAAGTTTTGAAGCCGGGTACACAAGATCAGGAAGTTGATTTCAGCGAGTTGAGCAACACTGGCGGAATGGTCAATGCCTTTGAAGCTGTAAAGCTGGCCATGACAATGAGTAAGGGCGTAGAGAAAAAATAAATTGCAAACGATTTAGTAACAGAGTCCTGGCGATTTCGCCAGGACTTTTTGTTTTTAGAGGATCATAAATTCTCATTTCAAAACAAACTTTGGTTACTTTGGCAGCCTTTTACACCTGCCTATGTTTAATCTCTCCAATATCTTTCCTTTTAAATTCAACAAGAAATACGCGAAGCCGGTAGCTTATTTTTCGATGGAGTTCGCCATTGACCAACCGTTGAAAATTTATTCTGGTGGACTCGGATTTTTAGCGGGCTCCCATTTGCGTAGTGCCTATGAGTTAAAACAGAATTTAATAGGTATCGGAATTCTCTGGAAAAAGGGGTACTACGACCAGGAACGTAACCAGGACCAAACACTGAAAGTTAGTTTTCGCGATAAGGATTACTCATTCCTTTTGGATACCGGAATACTATTTCCTATCACCATACACGGATCAAGAGTTTTTGTAAAGGCCATGTTGTTGAAACCGGACGTATTTCAATCCGCGCCATTGTTCTTATTGACAACTGATATACCCGAAAATGATTACCTGGCACAAACCATTAGTCATCGGTTGTATGATCCGAATGAAGCAACACGAATTGCACAGTCAATACTTTTAGGAATTGGAGGTGCCAAGCTTCTCGATATTCTGAAGCGTGACACAGAAATTTATCACATGAATGAAGGTCATGCTTTGCCCTTATGTTTTTACTTACTTGATAAATACAAAAACATCGGGGAGGTAAGAAAACGTGTTGTATTCACAACCCACACACCAGAAAAAGCCGGCAATGAAGAACACAATTTGCAGATGCTTTATGGCATGAGTTTCTTTAACGGACTTACAAAGGCACAAGCGCAAAAATATGTTCACCCTGAACATGGCATGCTTAATTATACACTGACAGCCCTTCAACTGGCAAAACGCGCTAACGGTGTTTCTCAATTGCATGGCGAAGTGGCCCGCAAAATGTGGGGAACTCATCAAGACATTTGCGAAATCACGGCCATTACCAATGCACAGAACAGAACCTACTGGCACGATGAGGAACTTGATAGAGCGCTTGATAAAAATAATGATAAGGCTTTGCTAAGCAGAAAAACGGAATTAAAGAAAAAACTCTTCAGGGTGGTTGCCAACCAAACCGGTAAACTATTTAATGAGAATGTGTTAACAATTGTTTGGGCAAGGCGCTTTGCCGCATATAAGAGAGCCAATTTGTTATTACACGACTTTGACCGGTTTTTAAAGATTATTCAAAATAAAGAATATCCCGTGCAGGTGATTTGGGCCGGGAAGCCGTATCCGGAAGACTATACAGCCATTAATATATTCAATGAGATTTATTGGAAAACAAAACCATTGTCTAACTGTACTGTGTTAACCGGTTACGAACTTTGGCTTTCGGGTCATTTGAAAAAAGGCTCCGATCTCTGGCTGAATAATCCAAAATTATACCATGAAGCTTCTGGTACTTCCGGCATGACAGCGGCTATGAATGGCGCCATTAATTTGTCGATCCCCGATGGATG
>JAKEEN010000154.1 GCA_022616575.1 Flammeovirgaceae bacterium | reverse complement strand
GTGCTTGCAAAGCAGAAAATTAATTGTCGCAAATATAGACCTTCACTCCTTTCAAAAATGGAATTTTGAATTAACTAAGGTATTTTGCGGGCTCAATTTATTTATGCGATTTCAACTCAGTGCCAAAGACCCGCAATCATCAGCCCGGGCCGGCATTTTACATACCGATCATGGGGAAATTCGGACTCCCATTTTTATGCCCGTGGGTACGGCCGGATCGGTAAAGGCCGTGCATCAACGGGAGCTCGAGAATGATATTCAGGCACAAATCATTTTAGGAAACACCTATCACCTTTATCTGCGACCAGGTATCGAAGTACTGGAAAAAGCGGGAGGTCTGCATCAATTTAACGGCTGGAAAAAGCCCATACTCACCGACAGTGGCGGCTACCAGGTTTATTCGCTTGGTGATAATAGAAAAATCAAGGAAGAAGGAGTGGTCTTCCAATCGCACATTGATGGCTCGAAGCATACATTTTCCCCCGAAAGGGTTGTGGACATTCAGCGGTCTATTGGTGCTGATATTGTAATGGCCTTTGATGAATGTACGCCTTATCCGTGCGAATACAAGTATGCCAGAAAATCCATGGACCTGACCCATCGGTGGCTCCAGCGATGCATCGCCCGGATGGATGCTACGCAGCCAAAATACGGTTACGAACAGGCGTTCTTCCCGATAGTGCAGGGAAGCACCTATAAAGACCTGCGTGAAAAATCAGCAGAATTCATTGCCGCACAAAATCAACAGGGTAATGCCATTGGTGGTTTATCCGTTGGTGAACCGCACGAAGAAATGTATGCGATGACCAGCCTGGTCTGTGGCATTTTACCTGCGGATAGACCTCGCTACCTGATGGGGGTCGGCACACCCGAAAATATTCTTGAGTGTATAGCACTGGGCATTGATATGTTTGATTGCGTGATGCCCACCCGCAATGCCCGCAATGGAATGTTATTTACCAGTGAAGGGGTTATTAATATTCGAAATGAGAAATGGAAGGAGGATTTGTCGCCTATCGATAAAACGGTTGGCGGATATGCCAGTACATTTTATTCGAAGGCGTATTTGCGGCATTTAATTATCAGCAAAGAAATATTAGGCGCACAAATTGCTTCTATCCACAACCTGACGTTCTACCTCTGGCTGGTGAAAGAAGCAAGAAAGCAAATTGAAAGTGGTACTTTTGCCGCCTGGAAGAATGAAATGGTTAAAAAAGTAAGTAGAAGACTCTAGAATAAGTGAATAGTCGATGCTCAATAGCTATCGACTATGGACTCTCGACCATGGACCATTGACCAATGAAAATCATCGATCAATATATTATCAAGCGTTTTCTCAGCACATTTTTTTTTGTGGTGTTAATTCTGCTTGCCGTAATCACGGTGATTGACCTTACCGAGAAAATGGATAAGTATGCCAAGGCGAACCTGAGTTCAGTGGAGATACTTGGGTATTACTCAAATTTTCTACCCTGGGTTGGCGGTCTCATCACCCCTATTACCATTTTCATCGCAACGGTTTATGTGTGTTCACGTATGGCTGCGCATACAGAAGTCATTGCCATTCTGAGCAGCGGAGTAAGTTTTATACGATACATTTTTCCATATTTTCTCGGGGCGTTATTTATCGCCATCATCAGTTTTGCACTTAACGGATGGGTGATCCCCAATTCAAACAAGGCCAGGGTGGAATTTGAAGTACAATATCTGAAGGGCAAATTCTATTTCGATAAGCGGAACATTCATATCCAGGTAGCCCCCAATGTATATCTGTATATGCAGAGCTACAATAACAATACAAAATCAGGATATCAATTCACGCTTGAAAAATTCGAGAACAATCGGCTTGTAGAAAAATTATCTGCCAACCGCATTACCTGGGACACGGCCAAACACAAGTGGACGCTACGCGACTGGAAAATCAAAAAGATTGATGGAATCTTCGAAAGTAACAAGCCCGTTGAAGCAACTGTATTTAGCAATACATCAAAGTCCATTAGCCCTGATGAGAAATTTGAAACCGGCAAAGCCCTTGACACAGCTTTGGTTATTCACCCAAAAGAATTTGAAAGCGATTACCGGAAATTTGATGGTATGACCATTACGGAACTCGTTGAATACATCGGAACACTTCGTGCGCGTGGTTCAACGGGTGTTGAAGCGTATGAAGTTGAGCTATACACGCGCTATTCATCGCCTTTTACTATTTTTATTCTCACGTTCATGGGCGTGATTGTGGCATCCCGAAAAAGTCGGGGTGGAACCGGTTTGCAAATTGCGCTTGGTTTTGTTCTCTCCTTCGTGTTTATCCTGTTCTTTATGCTCTTCCGCACATTTGCCGAGGCAGGTGCTTTGCCTCCCGTTATTTCAGTTTGGATACCTAACGTGCTCTTCGGTATTTTGTCGGTGTTCATGTACAAATACGTTCCGCGTTAATGGCCACCCTTACCGACTACCTCAAACTTCACTTCATTGTTTTTCTTTGGGGCTTCACAGCAATACTTGGGTTACTGGTAAAAATTCCGGCTATTGAAATGGTTCTTTACAGAACAATGGTGGCCGCCCTGGGTATGGGCGCATTGATTATCATTTCGCAAAAAACATTTCATCTGCCGGCAAGGAGTTTTGTTCCGCTGCTGGTCACAGGCTTTGTGGTGGCCGCTCACTGGATTACTTTTTTTCTTTCAGCGCGTGTTTCAAATGCTTCTGTAAGTTTGGTAGGTATTGCTACAGGTTCGCTTTGGGCTTCCATTATCGAACCCATTATGAACAAACGCAAAATGCAGTTCTATGAAGTATTCCTTGGGTTGCTGGTGATTGCCGGACTTTACATCATATTCGCATTTGATTTTAACTACCCGTTGGGTCTGGCGCTGGGCGTGCTTTCCGGATTTTTGTCGGCTTTGTTCTTCGCCTTCAATCAGCGGCTTGGGAAGACCGTGGGCACTTATCAAATTACTTTTTATGAAATGGCAAGTGCTTGTATTGCTTCCGCGGTTTTCCTACTGCTCTACGCATACATCATTGAGCCTCAGCATGTCATTCAACTAAACGCCAGTCTCACCGATTGGATTTGCATTTTGATACTTGGTTTAGTGTGTTCCGTATATGCCTTTTCTGTGGGGGTAAACCTGATGAAAAGGCTTTCGGTATTCTTTATTCAATTAACACTCAATCTCGAACCGGTGTACGGAATTATCCTGGCTGTTCTACTATTTAGAAAATCAGAAACAATGAACTTGCAATTTTACCTGGGCACATTGCTCATTTTATTAGCTGTTGCCAGCTACCCGGTTCTGAAGAGAAAGTTTAATCCAGGTCAGAGCGTGCCGCTCCAGTAAACCATTTCCTGAAATTGTTTTTTAAGATCAATTTCATTTTCAAAGATTCCGAACACCGCTGATCCTGAACCACTCATACTGGCATACATGGCCCCTGAATTGTAGAGCTTATTTTTTACTCCTTTTATGGCTGGATATTTTTTAAAGACTGAATCTTCAAAATCATTTTTCAATTTGTCTTGCCAATCAGCTATAGGCATTTTTAATACCCGACTTATTGAATATGTAGGTACGGATGGCACCACTCCTGCATATGCCTCTGCTGTGGATATGTGAACTTGCGGCTTCACAATAACTAAGAATTTTCCCTTCAGCGTAAGCCCAATAGAACTTAAAATTTCACCTCTGCCAGTACCAATCATTGGGCGATCATAAACAAAGAATGCACAGTCGCTGCCAAGGGAAGACGCGTAACCAGCCAAATTCTCTTCTGATAATTTGAGATTGAAAATATGGTTCAACACTTTTAAAGTGCAGGCCGCATCTGACGAGCCTCCGCCTAAACCTGCACCTGCTGGGACAACTTTGTGTAAATGAATTTTTACGGGGGATAAATCAAAATCAGTCTTTAGTTGTTGGTAGGCCCGAACACACAGATTTTCTTTTCCATCATTTGGGATTGCCAATCCCGTTGAAGAAAAGGAAAACTGATCTGATGGAATTATCTCCAACACATCTGTCCACGGCACTGGAAAAAAACATGTTTCAATAGTATGATAGCCGTCTTCGCGCCTGGAAAGAATGCGAAGACCGAGGTTGATTTTGCAGGATGGGAAAACTACCATGAGGCTACAGGCGGCATACTGCAAGCCGCAAGCTTGTAGCCTGTAGCTTGAAGGTTGAAGCTATTATTTAGAAAGCTTTTCAATTAATTCCTCAGTAATTCCCGATGAAGAGAAACCCCCATCGTGCATCAGGTTTTGCATGTTAACCATGCGTGTCAGGTCGCTGAACATCACCACAATATAATTGGCGCAATCTTCACCGGTAGCATTACCCAGTGGTGACATCATATTAGCATAATCGAAAAACACATCAAACCCTGAAATGCCTGCACCGGCCGTTGTCTTTGTTGGAGATTGCGAAATGGTATTAACACGTACTCTCTTAAGCTTCGCAAACCGATAGCCATAGCTTCTGGCAATTGACTCGAGTACTGCTTTCGCCTGGGCCATGTCAGAATAGTCAGGGAACGTGCGTTGGGCTGCAATGTAGCTAAGTGCAACAATCGACCCCCACTCATTCATGGCATCGGTCTTCTCAGCCGTCTGCATAACTTTATGAAAAGAAACACCAGAAATATCCAGCGATTTCAAGAACCAGTCATAATTCAAATCACCATAAGGCCGGTCTTTACGAACATTTGGACTCATGCCGATTGAGTGCAGTACAAAATCAATCTTGCCACCCAAAATTTCGACCGACTTTGTGAACAAATTGGTCAGGTCTTGTTCTGAGGTTGCATCGGCTGGAATTATTTCAGCACCGCAAGTTTTGGCAAGCTCGTTGATTTTACCCATCCGCATGGCAATGGGTGCATTGGTAAGTGTAAACTTACCCCCTTCTTCATGTACTTTAAGGGCTGTTTTCCAAGCTATTGAGTTTTCGTCTAATGCCCCAAAAATGATTCCACGCTTACCTTTTAGTAAATTATATGCCATGAGTTGCCTAAAGTTTTGTAATTTCCCTTTCGCGCTAAGGTAAGAAATTAATACCTTTCGTAACCAACCTAAAAACCTTTCTAAACTATGGATTCATTCTTTACTACCTGGGACCGTTACATGTACTACGGTTTTTTTGGCAGCTTGGTAATCGCAGCACTTATTTTGCTTTACCATGAGTTCAGGCTTTTCCAAATCAAAGATTATAAGGAGAAGTATGACTATGTAAACCTGCATGAAATACGCTACTTCTGGTATGCTGTAATTGCTGTGATTGCCTCGGGTTTTTTCTTCGCAAACACCGTTGCATCAGGCAGGATTGCCAACGTGGCAGGTGGCGCCATGTTATGGTTCTGGGTTCGGTTATTTATTTGTATCTGCTTTGCCACAATAGCCTATTTTGTTTTCGACAGCTTAGTGCGGATTATGTACCCTAAGTATGTTGAAAAAAGGCTTGTGAAACTTCGTGATAAACCCCGCCTCTCACCGGCCGGAAACGCCATGCGAAAACTGAGTGAAGCTGAAGAAGATGCATACCTTACAGCCGAACAAATTGCTGAAGAAGCCAATGGCCCACATTCTGTAGACTATGATGTGTGGCTTGACGAAAAAACAGGCTTTAAAAAAATTGAAAAATACTATCCATACCAGCACGCAGAAGAATGCCCTGATTGCGGATATGTAACCATGAAAATTGATAAGGAGGAAGTTGAGAAGATGCCTTCATCATCTGAGGAAGGCCTGTTGCTAAAACATTACCGTTGTCATTATTGCAACCATCGCGAAGTGAAGGAAGCACGAATCCCAAGAATACCGGTTAAGGTTGCTTAAGTAATACAAAGTCAAAGAATTATTTCAAAGCGAGTACCTGATCCATACTCGCTTTGTATTTTAACAGACCCCTTCAAACGATCAATTGCTTTTTTAACAAGGTATAATCCTAGCCCATTGCCATTCGATAGTTCGGATGCGCGAAAGTACAGGTCAAATACTTTTGACAAGTGCTCTTGCTCAATTCCCCTGCCATTATCTTCTATGGTAACAATAACCTTATCTTCCGAGCGAATGAGTGCAATTTTTATCCACGACTTTTCGGGGCCGGTTTTACGGAAGAGGATTGAGTTTTCAATTAAGTTTTGAAAGATCATTCGCAAGAACCGAGCATCTGACTGTACCGTAATCGCCTCACTCTGAATCTGTATGTAGTCCACATGATACTGTTTAAATTGCTGATCAAACCGATTGGCGGTTTCCTGAATAATATAAGAAAGGTTTAATGCACTGAATTCTGCCGGGGTATTGCTTAGTTCATGGACCATTTGCAGTTTAAAGAGCATGCTATCCATGCTTAGGGCTGTCTCGCTTACCTTATCAAAAATAAGCAGTGACTCTGAGTCCTTTACCGACAGGCGAATGACTTGATCTAAACCCAATATAGTCGCAATTGGCCTGCGAATGTCGTGTGATGCGTGGTAAAGAAATGTATTCAATTCCCTATTGGTTTTGCCCAATTCTTCCGTGCGCTGTTTTACATCCTCTTCAAGCGAACTATTGAGTTGTTCAATCTTCTCGTTTTGCTCTTTCAAGGCATCGTTAAACGACCTGATCTCTTCCAGCATACACTCAATTTCCTCGTTCTTCTCCTGGAGCAACTGGTTGTCGTGCCTCTTCCGTTTATAATTTCTATAAAACAGAAATGCCAGTATAACGGCTACAGCAAATCCTGCCAGGGCTGATCCGGCAACCAGGTTCCGAATGCGGATGTCTTTCTCCTGCAACGCTTCTTTTGATTTAAGCAAGTCGAGTTGCTGTTGTTGCCGGGCCCATTCCACACGCGACTGTGACTCCATCACTTCAATTTGTTTTATGCGTGTGTCGAGAGAATCTTTTATTAAGCCCCCTCGCTTCAGGTAGGCATGCGCTTTGTCGTATTGTTTATTTTTCTCATGCCAATCAGCCAGCAACAGATAGGTTTTAGCCATAACCCGATTCCTTGTATTGCCATTCCAGATGTTGGCTGAGTCAATATATCTTTTGGAAGCGGCTAAGTCAC
>JAKEEN010000153.1 GCA_022616575.1 Flammeovirgaceae bacterium | reverse complement strand
TAAACGTGCACACCCGGAACACCATTGGTGCTATCGCTGCCGAGCACCACGCCTGATAATTGTATAACCCGTTTTTGTGTCTGAGAATAGCACACCGATGTGCTCAAAAAGAGCAACAGACCAAGAAAAAGAAGTGTTTTTGCTGAATTCAACCTCGCGTAACTATAATGAAGCTTCAAAGATAAAAATTGTAAGGGTAACGCCCTAATTGTTATAAATTTGGCGCTCCCATGCCGTAGATGGTTTATGCGTTTAAAAAGTTTTAATCTCACACTTGGTTCTCAGATTTTTAAGGCCTGTGCTGATGAATCGCGATTGCGCATCTTATACCTCATTTTCGAGAATGGTGAAATGTGCATCGCTGACTTGGAGAAAATTCTGGATTTTACGCAGGCAAAAACGTCCCGGCACCTTATTTATTTAAAAAATTCAGGCATCCTTTCATTTAAACGATACAACCACTGGGTTTTTTACCAGATAAAAGATGAAGTGTATGAAATTATTAAGCAACTCTTTCAGTTTCTAAAGAAAGATCAACAGTTGCAGAAGGACCAGCAGATTTATCAAACTCTTTTTACAAACCGCGAACTGGCCATAAATAAATTACAGATTCAGGAATGGCTGAAGAAACAATGATTTTTTTTGAATGAAGAAATACGCATGCATTTTTTTTGATCTCGATCATACGTTGTGGGATTATGAGACTAATTCAAAACTAACGCTCCGGGAGCTTTTCGATACGTTCGACTTAGAACGCAGAGGCGTAACCAGCTTCGATGCGTTTCTGGATCGGTTTAAAGAGGTAAACACAAGGCTCTGGGTGTTATACGATGCCGGGCAGATTGGTAGTGAAGTGATTCGGAAGGAGCGCTTCCGCCAGATACTTGAAGCATTCGGTGCATATGAAGAAGATTTATCGCAGGTTCTTTCAAAAGAGTATTTATATAGTTGCCCGAAAAAGAATGTCCTGATTCCTCATGCCGAAGAGACGCTCGAATATTTATCCGGTAAGTACACGATGTCGGTAATTACCAATGGGTTTGAAGAAATTCAGCATTCAAAGTTAACAGCCGGTAATCTTCACCGTTTTTTCAAGCACATCATTACTTCACAGCAGGCAGGTCATAAAAAACCTGCAAAAGAAATTTTTCAATTTACACTTTCAAAGAACCTCATTGATCCTCGTCAAGCCATTATGGTGGGAGATAATTTGATGACCGATATTGCAGGGGCCCGCAACGCAGCCATCGATTCTGTGTTTTACAATCCAGATAAGAATGAGCACCAGGAAGAAGTGACACATGAGATTGAATCACTAAAGGAATTGTGCAGGATATTGTGAAGGTTTCCGGATGCTGCCTGGTCGGTCACGAATTCTTGAATTCTGTATTCAGGATTTTAGAAGTAAATCATACCTTTGCAAACGCCAAAATTTTGAATCTTAAATCTTGAATTAAATATGAACGGTTTTTTCAAAGTCCCGCATCCCAAAAACGAACCTGTATATTCTTACGCCCCCGGAAGTAAAGAACGTGCCTTATTGAAGAAAGCTCTGGAAGAAGCACGAACTCAGGTACTGGATATCCCGATGTATATCGGTGGTGAAGAGGTCAGATCCGGAAATAAAAAACCTCTAAATCCACCACACGATCACAAACACGTATTAGGACATTTTCACGCAGGTGATAAGTCGCACGTAGAACAAGCGGTGAATGCTGCATTAGCGGCACGCGAGTTGTGGGCAAACCTGGATTGGGAATACCGGGCTTCGATATTTTTAAAAGCCGCTGAACTGTTAGCGGGACCGTATCGCTATAAAATCAACGCAGCTACCATGCTGGGCCAATCGAAAAATGCTTTTCAGGCCGAAATTGATTCAGCCTGTGAACTGATCGACTTTCTTCGGTATAATGTGTATTTCATGAGCGAGATTTATAATGATCAACCTGAATCATCGGCAGGCATTTGGAACCGCATGGAATATCGACCGCTCGAAGGATTTGTCTTTGCATTAACACCATTCAATTTTACAGCCATTGCGGGTAACCTTCCTACCAGCGCTGCCATGATGGGTAATACCGTGGTTTGGAAGCCTGCGAATACGCAGATCTATGCAGCGAATGTAATTATGCAAGTATTGAAAGAAGCCGGATTACCGGATGGTGTAATCAATTTGGTTTATGTAAGCGGACCCGATGCTGGAGAAGTGATTTTCAATCATCGCGATTTTGCTGGAATTCACTTTACAGGAAGTACAGGTGTGTTTCAAAATATGTGGAAGACAATCGGTGCGAACATTCATAAGTATAGAGCGTACCCGCGCATTGTTGGGGAAACAGGAGGGAAGGATTTTATTATGGTGCATAAGAGTGCTGATGCAAAACAAGTGGCCACAGCCATCTCACGCGGTGCGTTTGAATTCCAGGGACAAAAATGTTCAGCAGCCTCACGTTGTTATATTCCATCCAATCTTTGGGAGGATGTGAAAAAATATCTTGTTGATGATTTGAAGAGCATGAAGATGGGAGGTACTGAAGATTTTGGAAACTTTATCAATGCGGTAATTGACGAGAAAGCCTTTGACTCAATCACCGGGTATATTGAAAAGGCTCGTCAGAACACGATGAATGAAATTATTGCCGGAGGTAAGTATGATAAATCAAAAGGGTATTTCATCGAACCCACTGTAATCCTGACAAAAGATCCATCATCACTTACCATGTGCGAAGAGATCTTCGGCCCGGTGTTGACAGTATATGTGTACCATGAAGAGAATTTTGAGCAGACCCTGGAGTTGGTAGATAGCACATCACCGTATGCCTTAACCGGGTCTATCTTTGCACAAGACCGGTACGCGATTGAAATGGCAACCAGAAGATTAACGCATGCTGCTGGTAACTTCTACATTAATGACAAACCTACCGGAGCTGTTGTTGGCCAGCAACCATTTGGAGGGGCCAGGGGCTCAGGTACTAATGATAAAGCAGGAGCAAAAGTAAATTTGCTGCGTTGGGTTTCCATGCGCACGATCAAAGAAACATTTGTTACCCCTGTTGATTATCGCTATCCCTTCCTGGCGGAATAGTTATCCGTTATCAGTTAATCGTTAATAGTGCGAAGGCGTTCTGTGCATGAGCATGCCCTTGCACACACCCCCGGTTAACGATTAACTGATAACGATGAACTATTACGACTCGTAGAGCCTTACTTTCGTTCGTCTGAATTTATTGCCCTCAAAGAAATCTTTCATTAATGTTTCTCCCCGAACCATTAGATAAGGGTTTTTTACACTTGAGGGTAACTCAAAAACAAAAATGGTGCTCTCATCGGTTTGGAAGGGAGTAATGTATTCATCCTTCAATCCAAAGGGTGTCACTTTGTTTAGCTTAGCTTGAAGTTCGGGTTTGTTTTCATAGATATTCCCATTTTCGTCAACGACATGGGCGATTGAGTTATTCCATTCATGATCAACTTTCACCGCATTGTTAATGACTTTAAATTTCACAATGATGAATTTTCCATCGGTAGGGATTGTGTCATCCGGAAAATCCAACTGATCTTTTATTTCATAATGTTCTACAACATACTGAAAGTCATCATGCTGGATAGCCTCACCCCTTTCAATTACATTATCTTCTTCTTTATCACTTGAGCAGGATACGAAGAAAGTCAGAAACAAACATGTTTTCAAAATTTGAATAACTTTTTTCATAACGATTAACGATTAACGATTAACGATTAGCTGATAACAGATAACTTTACCGCTCCGCATACCACTTTATATTTCTTGAGAAGTACATAATGGCCGCAATAATAAGGAAGAGTCCGATGCTGCCAATCAGCAATGAGTAATCCTGAAGTTGTATAATCACGAATATAAATCCGTAAAAGAATGTAATAACACTAAAGAAAAATCCAACCATCACCCAGTTTGATAGGAATGTTCGGGTGTATAGGCTAACCAAGATAACAGTGGCGAATGACGAAATTAAATAGGCGAGGTTATATCCGAGATGTTCTGAAAATGAAAGAAGCAGGGTGTAATAAATAATCAACGCCACACCTATTAACAAATACTGAAATGAGTGAATTTTTATTTTGCGAATGATTTCAACAAGAAAGAGCGACACAAACGTGAGTATGATAATAAGCACACCATACTTGGCTGTTCGTATGCTTTTTTGATATTGATCAACCGGGATTAACAAACGGGCACCAAAGTCAGAACCCGATAATTCCGTACCCGCTTCTGTCCACGACTGAGAGAAAGGACGATTGTAATGCAATATTTTCCAGGTTGCCGCAAACGAAGTATCATTAACCGATCGCGTCTCAGGTAGAAACTCACCATCGAAACTGGGATTAGGCCAAGGGCCATCCAGCTTTACTTCTGTATTCTTCCCCGTTGGAACAAAGTAAAGTTGTGTACTCCCTTTCAGTACCAGATTCAGGGAAACCGATTCGGAGAAATCTTCTGCGCTTTTCCATGGCAGTGAGGAAACAATACCTGTACTCTCTGTTTTTGACTTTTGATTATACGCAGCGTATTCTGAATTGTAATCCGCTTCCTCAGTACTTTGCGTGTAGGTTGTTATCGTACTAAAGCCGATTTGACTGGAAGGTTCGCTGGCTAAATCATCTCCACGTACTCTAAATGCGGGACTATTTTTTATTCCACGCAAATCAGAAATGCTTAATGCCATGCGTGCCTCATTCCAATGCACATCGCTTTCCTTAATATTCAGTTTCTGAAAATCGGGTTTGTTGAATTGGGCATTGAATTGAATGGTAGATTCGTACACAGCGGCATCAAAAATGCCGCGATGCAAAATTTCAGGAGAAACGTGACCATTTATGCTCAGCGCTTCTGGCAAGAAGAAGGCTTCCTGCGTCCATTCCCGGATTTCGATGCCTTCTTTTCCTTTATCACTTTTCTCCCGATTTGTAACTGGAATGATCAACACCGGGCCGGAAAGTGTTTGCTTACCAGACCATTTGGAAGTGATCTCATCCACTACGGAACTCGCGCGTTGCTGTCGCTCGCGGATGATGGATTCAATCCACGCCTGCGGGATTAATAAAATCAAAATGAGAAATCCGATGGCCGTCAATTTCACGACAATCGATTCGCTGAACCAGGCGGCTACTTTTTCAGCCAGGGATGTTGGAGTTTGTTGCATAATAGTTTTATTTAAAAGTACTTTGTATTTAAAAGTTAATGAGTAAAAAAATTACTTCCGCTGTTTCAATATTGTTTCTAAGGCATCTAAATGTTTTTTAAATGACGTTTTTCCTTTCTCCGTTGCTTTATAGCGCGTGTTGGGTTTTCGGTCAACGAAGGATTTATTCACACTTACATATTTTTCTTTTTCCAATGCTTTCATGTGGGTAGCGAGGTTGCCATCGGTTGTTTGTAAAATTTCTTTCAACGAATTAAAATCATACGCCTCGTTCGTGACCAGCACTGACATAATTTGTAAACGAGCCCGATGCTCGAGTATACGATCCAGATTTTCGAACGGATTTTTCATCGATCGTATTTGTGGTACATAAGCGCACCATAAAAAATATGAAGGACTCCAAACCCAATTGCCCAAAACAACAGACCATAGCCTTGAAGCGCAGCGCAGATAAGACCAAGAACAATTTCTGAATAGCCTAAATATCGCACTTCCTCATACAGATTGGCACTGGCATTAATAAGTGCTAAGCCATAAAAAATCAAACAAGCAGGTGCTACCACGCCATAATGGCCATTAGAAAGTAAAATGAGAATGAAGATTCCGCCCGTCAGTAACGGGATCGACAAATTAATGACCAGTCGTTTGCTCGTTTCATTCCAAACACGCGTGCCATGAACATTGGCTTTTCTATAGCTGAGCCAAAAACCTGTGAGGAGTGATGCAGCCAACACAACCAAAGCAATGCCGATCAATTTAATAATCACGGATGGCGGTTGTACAGATTCCTGTCTGTATGAAGTTATGGAAAGCGGGTATTGGATCAATGCATACGCAGCAGCCGAGCCAATCAAGGCATAAATGCCTGCCAGAATTCCCGACAGTCCGCTCAGGGAGATAAATTTTACCGACCGTTCCATTATGGTACGAATGGAGCTGAGGTCTTGTTCGTATTGCTCGATAGGTTTCATTTAAAAGTACTTTGAGATTCAAAGTAAGTACACTGAAATGGAAAAACAAAGGTTACAAGGCATTTTCATAAGCCCAGGTTTAAAAAAACAGGGTTGAGTTTGGAAAAATGGGGATGTAGTCCGTAATATTGCACTCCAATTTTGAGGATTCCTCCTTAGCTCAGCTGGTTAGAGCACCTGACTGTTAATCAGGGGGTCCTTGGTTCAAGCCCAAGAGGAGGAGCAATAAAAGCCATCAAGCGTAAAAGCGGATGGCTTTTTTTCATATGGCAGCCTGTTTTTATATTCTTTATTCTGAAAAGCTTGATAAATTTTACGTTGGGGGTACAGAGGACCTTGCAACCCGATTGAAGTTTCATAACAATCCCATTGAGCCGAGGAAATTCACAGCCAAAGGAATTCCGTGGATTTTAAAACTGAGTATTGATTGCACTTCAAAATCGGAAGCATTAATCATGGAGAAGAGGATCAAATCAATGAAAAGCAGGAAGTTTATTATGTCCTTGATTGAAGATACCCAATTTAGGTTGAAGTTTTTGCAAACATTTCGCGGCTGACTGTTAATCAGTCCCGATAAATCGGGATTGGTTCAAGCCCAAGAGGAGGAGCAATAAAAGGTAGTTATGATTTAAATTGTAACTGCTTATTTTATTTATATGCACACTTCCACCTCATCAATAACCCATTTTCATCCTTGTGTATAGCCTGCTTACATTATGGCGCCTTGAGCTACCATCCCAACACCAACAGGCTAAGCCATGTAACCGATGCCTTCACTATGCAATTAAACGGCAAAGAGCCGGCACAAGCCTCTTTTTTAAAGTACACAGCGCATGAATTCAAGACTATAAGTATTCGACAGCGAAATTTTACGAAATGGAAATAAGTGAGTTTTCATTTATTAAGGATTTGAGGGATGAGTTTTAGGGAAATGTTGGTTCCTGAGGACACGAACCAAGGGCTTAGAGCTTGGTACTTATCGGGGTTTACATTTTCAAAACCGATAAAGCACAGCATTGATATTCATGCCTGCCCCAACAGAAGCAAGGAGTATTAAATCGCCAGCATTTATCTCATGGTGGTCAAGTTCTCCTTTTAAAATCAAATCAAGCAGGGTAGGTATGGTTGCCACCGAACTATTTCCAAGCCAACCGATAGTCATAGGCATAATATTTTCAGGAACGGAATCAATGTTGTAAAGTTTAAAGGCCCGTTCTACAATCGCCTGATCCATTTTATCATTAGCCTGGTGGATCAATATTTTTTTAACCTGTGTGATGTTTACTCCTGCTTTATCCAAGACTGCTTTGATCACCTTAGGAACCTGGCTTATGGCAAACTCATATACTTTACGTCCATTCATTTTTATATACAGGTCTTCTGCATTACCATTTATAAAATATGAGTGCCCAAGTGTGAGCAGGTTGGTGTGTTCATATGCATGCGTCTGCGTTTTATGTGCAATAAT
>JAKEEN010000152.1 GCA_022616575.1 Flammeovirgaceae bacterium | reverse complement strand
GTGAGGCTTACAACTATTGGTTAACCAAAAGTGTTAAGAGGTGAGTCTCGAAATCGAGTGCACAATCGATTCCGTTAAAAAAGTAGCAACAATTGAAATTTGTCTTCTTCGACATGAATCACGAAAGTGCATATACAAAAACATACCTGGATACAGTCAATCATTATTGGTTGAATGAATTTAAAATTGATGGGTTTAGATTTGAGCTATCTAAGGGATTCACACAAATAAATAATCCTAATGATGTGAATGCATGGTCTGCGCATGATGCATCACGCATCGCCATCCTAAAACGAATGGCGGACAAAATATGGGAGCATACTCCCGATGCATACATTATTCTTGAACACCTCGGAGCAAACAACGAAGAAAAAGAATTAGCCGAATACAAGGCTAACGATGGAAAGGGAATGATGCTGTGGGGTAAAATGACTGACCCGTTTAATCAAAATACGATGGGCTTTGCATCTAACTCAGATGTAAGTTGGACATACCATGAGACGCGCGGATGGAACGTACCCCATGTAGTTGGCTATATGGAAAGTCACGATGAAGAGCGCTTAATGTTTAAAAACATTAACTATGGAGCTATATCCGGAAGTTACAGCGTTAGAACACTAAGTACAGCCTTGAACCGAATGCAGTCAGCTTTCGCCTTGTTTCTTTCAATACCTGGCCCAAAAATGATTTGGCAATTTGGAGAACTGGGATATGATCAAAGTATCAATCTATGCACCAACGGTACAATAAATTCAAACTGTAGGCTTGACCCTAAACCTGTAAAGTGGGAATACCAGGAAAATAGTGACAGAAATAATGTGTACGATATTATTTCCGATTTCTCCAGATTCAGAAATGACTATGATGTCTTTTTGACGGATGATGTAACGATCTCTGGAAACTCAACTTTGACCAAGTCTCTCACCCTTAAAAACTCACCATATACTGCCACCCCTTCAGATTCAAGTGAGATGAATGTTCAGTTGGTGACGAATTTTGATTTAACTCAAAAGACAATTGAGATATCATTCCCTCATTCTGGGACTTGGTACGATTATTATCGAAATACTGAATTAAATGTAACTCAAACTCCAATGCGGATCATACTTCCTGCAGGCGAATTTGCACTATTCACCGATGTAAAAATTTCAAAGTCAATAATCACATCAGCAGCACCCGAAACAAGTGTGGAATTTGGGCTTGCTTACCCTAACCCGGCAAATAGTCAAATCACAATTGATAACAAGGAGGAATTCGATATGACTTTATTGAATTCAATGGGTTTAATTTTAAAACCGTTAAAACTTGACAATAATACATGGAGCATAGAAAATATACAGCCAGGTTTCTATATAGGACAGTTCACAAATGGAAAACAGACGATGATTCAGAAGATATCAGTTGTTAAATAACTCTATGAAAGCCTTCATCTTTGATCTTGACGGAGTTATTGTTGACACGGCTAAATATCACTACCTCGCGTGGAAACGGCTGGCCAAAGAATTTGATTTCGAACTATCAGAGCTCGACAATGAGCGACTCAAAGGAGTCAGCCGGATTGATTCCCTTGATATCATTTTGCGGCTTGCAGGAAAACAAATGGACCAGGCGAAGAAGCATGAACTGGCTGATAAAAAGAATACCTGGTTCTTAGAGTATGTCAACAACATGACGCCCGCGGAAATTCTACCGGGCTCTGTGAACTTATTGGAAGAATTAAAAACCGCCTCCTTTACCATTGCCCTGGCATCCAGCAGTAAAAATGCCAGGACCATTCTCAACAAAATCCAGTTAACGGATTACTTCGATGTGATTGTCGATGGTACCATGATTACCCATTCCAAACCCCATCCTGAAATATTTATCAAAGCAGCCAGGCTGGCTGGCGTTCCGGCCAATGAGTGTCTTGTGTTTGAAGATGCAGAAGCAGGGGTGGAGGCTGCTGTTCATGCCCGGATGCGATGCGTTGGCATTGGCAACCCGGACCGTCTCCACAAAGCATTTATTGCTGTTAGCGATTTATCCAGACTTAATCTTCAAAAAATTCAATCCTTATTTCAACACGCTGATACAGTGAAGTCATGAAAGATTATCTGAAGCGTGATGAGTGGCAAATTATTGAAGAGGGTTTTCATCCTGAACATAACCGCATTACCGAAAGTATTTTCAGCCTGGGTAACGGCCGCATGGGTCAGCGTGCCAATTTTGAAGAAGAATACTCCGGAGACACACACCTGGGAAGTTATATAGCCGGTGTTTACTATCCTGACAAAACAAGGGTAGGATGGTGGAAGAATGGATATCCGGAATACTTTGCTAAAGTGCTCAATGCACCCAGTTGGATTGGCATTCATATCTACATTGATGATGAGCCTCTTGACCTGGCGCAATGTAAAGTAGAAAAGTTCGTCCGCTTGCTGAACATGAAGGAAGGCTTTTTGCAACGCTCCTGTATGATTACTATGCACGATGGGAGACAGCTTACTATCCACTCAAAACGGTTTTGCAGTCTTTCAGATGCTGAGGTAGGGGCCATCCGATATGCAATTACTCCAATCAACTTCTCGGGCGACATTGAAGTTATGTTTCCCGTTGATGTGGACGTGAAAAACCGCGATGCCAATTACGATGAGAAATTTTGGGAGGAAATAACCAGGAAAATCACACCCGGACACGTCATCATCACGGCTGAAACACGCAAGACATTTTTTCATGTGTGTACCGCTATTGCCTGGTCTGTGTATCAGGATGGAACCGCATTAACACTCAAACCGGAAACTGTCCAAAGAAAAAAATGGGCTGCCCACAAGATTACTTTTTCTGTTGAACAAGGGAAGGAGACTGTTATTTATAAGTATGCAACCGTTCTGTCATCGCTGAACTACCCCAAGGATCAATTGATACAATTTGCAGAAGTAAAAGTTGATGGTATTAAAAAGATGGGGTTTGAATTATTGTTAAAAAATCATTCCCAGGTGTGGACGAACAAATGGCTTGAGTCTGATATTACTATAGAAGGGGATGTAGCTGCCCAGCAAGGCATACGGTTTAATATTTTTCAACTCCACCAAACCTATACGGGTGACGATGAGCGTTTCAATATCGGACCGAAAGGATTCACCGGGGAGAAATATGGAGGCAGCACGTATTGGGATACGGAAGCGTATTGTCTGCCCTTTTATTTAGGTACGGCCGAACAGCGGGTACCACGAAACCTGTTAATGTATCGCTACAAACATTTGCAAAAGGCAATTGAAAATGCGGAGAAGCTCGGTTTTAAAAACGGTGCTGCACTCTACCCGATGGTGACCATGAACGGAGAGGAATGCCACAACGAGTGGGAAATCACGTTTGAAGAAATTCATCGCAATGGTGCCATCGCCTATGCGATTTATGATTATGTACGATACACAGGCGACAAGGATTACTTGCTGGAGTATGGCTTGGATGTGCTGATTGCCATCTCACGGTTCTGGGCACAGCGGGTCAATTATTCAGAAGACAAGAAGAAGTATGTGATCCTGGGTGTTACCGGGCCTAACGAATATGAGAATAACGTAAATAACAATTGGTACACCAATTACCTGGCTAAGTGGACGCTGACATATACATTGGAGTCACTTCACTACATGAAGGATCAGGACGAAAAACGGTTTGCTCACCTCGTTAACCAATTGCATTTTAAGAAAGAAGAAGAACAACACTGGAATGATATCATTGCCAACTTGTATTTTCCGGAAGATGAAAAACGAAACGTTTTTCTGCAGCAAGACGGATTCCTCGACAAAGAATTAATTACTGTAAGCCAGTTAAGCCCTGGCAACCGGCCAATCAATCAAAAATGGTCGTGGGATCGCATCTTACGCTCATGCTTTATTAAGCAGGCTGACGTGTTACAGGGACTTTACTTTTTTGAAGAGCATTTTGACGAAGCAACGCACAAACGGAATTTTGATTTCTACGAGCCGATGACGGTGCACGAATCATCACTCTCGCCCTGTGTGCACGTAATTCTCGCTTCCAAACTGGGCTATCGCGAAAAAGCGTACGAATTATACCTTCGTACTTCGCGCCTCGACATTGACGATTATAACAACGATACGGAAGACGGCTGTCATATCACAAGCATGGCAGGCACCTGGATGGCTATAGTAAAAGGATTCGGGGGAATGCGGGTAAAGGATGACACCTTACATTTTAATCCATTCATCCCCGCACAATGGGATTCGTACTCCTTTAAAGTGGAATTCAGGAGACGGGTTATTAAAGTGAGGATTGCCAAGGGTAAAATAGAAGCTACCCTTCAGTCCGGTGAGCCGCTGACGATTGTGGTGGCTGGCAAGCAGAAGAAGCTACAACCTTCAGAGTTGTTGAGTGAGGTACTATGATAGCCTTAAACTATGATTTCTGTGATTGATGTGATGTATTATGATTAATAGATCATAGTAATCAAAGCCATCAAAAAAATCATAGTTAAGACAAAGGGACCCCAAGCCTTGGTTCGTGTCCGAACGTGAGGACACGAAAAACCTTTTAAAATAATAACATAGATTCAGATGCTCAAGGGTAATCAGTCTTGGTATCACCCCTCTCCACGGGAGAGGGGTAGCACGCACGAAGATTACTTTCACAAATTGATGGGGGTGAGGCAAAACAAAACCGAAGTGCATAGAACACATCCCATGTTGGCATAGAACCAAAACTGGAAGGGACACTGCCCAGAAAAGTGTGTAAAGGGGGGTAGCGTCTAAGCAACTGGTAAAGGGTTTATTTGAGCGAATCTTCCTCTGCCTCCAGCTTGGCCCTGATACTTTTTATCGCCTGGTCTAAATCAACGGCCGCTTTCTTCAATGAATCAATCACCTCTTGCGTTTCAATTGCCTCTTTGTAATCAAACAATTGAATCAGTCCGAGAATGGTGGCCACCGGTGCCCGAAGGTGATGTGCGTTTATAAACGTATACTCTTCTAATTTTTTATTCTTTACTTCTATTTCCCGTGTTCTGTTTTGAACCTTCACCTCTAAATCAGCATTCATATTTTGTAAGGAATCATTCAGCATCTTTAATTCTTCTGATTTCCCCATAATCTCCATGCGTTGTTTTTGGATTTCCATGTTTTGAAGCCTTACCGTAAATGCTGCCTGGTAGAGTATATATGAATTGATGAGGAAATGAACTACACAATAACTAAGGGATAACGTGAGCATCAACGGGCTGCTGTCAAAATGAAAATGGAAGCGTTCCATTAATAGGAAGGGCAGGC
>JAKEEN010000021.1 GCA_022616575.1 Flammeovirgaceae bacterium | reverse complement strand
TCGCACAAACCCACCACGACACCAAAGCTATGACAAGCGCCAAACCAGCAATCAATCCATAGGCCATGTTGCCTAAATTTTAACTTACTCTCACCATTGCCATGGACAGATAATCTCAATTTGGTACTTAAATATGACGATAATAGCTTTACACTCCCCTTTTGGAAATTTTTTTTGATCTTATGCCGTTAATACTTTCGACACACCCTTACAAAACGATGAAAACGATTCTCAAGCATGTTCTATTGATTCTTGCTTTCTCTTTGCCGCTATCTGTATTGGCAGGAATAAAGTGGGTGGATATTGGTGTAAATGGCCTAACCTGCTCCATGTGCACCCGAAGTGTGGAAATGAGTGTAAGACGATTGAGTTTTGTAGACAGTGTGGTTATGAGTCTGGAGAAAACAGAAGGCAGAGTCTATGTAAAACAAGGTGATCCAATAAACCTGAAAGCAATCGCCAAGGCAGTGGTCGATGCCGGATTTTCAGTTCGTTTCCTTCGTGTTGAATTTGTATTTAATGATATCGAGGTTAATCAAGATGGTTCATTTTTGTATCAGGGTCAACAATATATTTGGCTTGATTATAAAAATGGATCAGCTAAGGGTGATGTTTCGCTGAAACTGGTCGATGACTATTTTCTCCCGCACAAAGAAAGTTCGGTATGGAAAAAAAGAATTGGCGACTTAAGTCAAAAAGCATTTCATGTGGTTCAGGGATAGTCGTCTCATTCTTACTCTTGTCATTTCTCTCTCTGCATTCCATTCCAATTCGCAAGAGCTTTTCCCCTTAAATGAACCGGCCAGTTCTGTCCCGAAAGGCGTAATTGGAGTTCGTGCCTTTACTCAAAATTTCAAGGAGGTTGAGATTACCAGGTCTTTATGTGCCTTAAGAATAATGTATGGTCTAACGCCCAGACTTTCTGTGATGCTTACCGGATCGATTTCAAACCATCATGATAGTAAATTACCGCCTGACCTGATCAATCATACCCACAATGGCAATTCAACGACATACTACACACAGGCAATCAAAAAAGGATTGGAATATCCATACCTATTTAACGGGCTATATGCTTTCGCTAAATACAGATTCATAAGCATCGACAAGCAGAACCAACATTTTCGTGTAGCCGCGTATGGCGAATGGTCAAATGTAAATGTAGCTCATGATGAATCGGAACCTAATTTAATGGATGATACCGGGGGCTATGGGTATGGCATGATTGCAACTCTTTTAAAAAATAGATTTGCTGTCTCTCTTACGACAGGTTTCATTAAACCAAATTCATATTTTGAAAATCAACCTGATTTCTCCGGTGGTCCGGATTTACCAACCCGCATTTATTACGGAGACGCACTAAAATATAATCTGTCGTTTGGTTATTTACTTTCTCCTAAGAAATATACCGATTACAACCAGCCAAACTGGAATGTGTATGTCGAGTTCATTGGTAAAAAATACGATGTTGCCCGTGTAATCCAGAATGGTACTGAATTGGAAACCATAACTCCGGCTTTAGCCGGTGGTTCGTATATCGAGATCCATCCAGGAATCCAAAGAATTGCCAAGTCCAATTTTCGAATAGAGTTTTCACCGGGTTTCAGCCTGTCCGGGGCATCGTACGTTCACTTTACACCCATCTGGACATTAGCAATTCAGCGTTATTTTTATCCTCTAAAAAAATCCAAATCAAAAAAAAGTCTATCCAATTAATTATTGTGCGCGGTCAAGGCGTTGATGTTGACCGTTTTACAGGTGAAGCTATCGTGACCGTTCCCTTATCACCCATCTCCGGCATATTTCAAACGACCACAATTATTCTTTTATGAATAATCATTGAAATCATCATAGCTGGAATTGCACCGTAAACAAGATACCAAACTTCCTCGCATCGGGGTTTTCAACGGGGTCTATATAGGTGAGTCGATGAACGAAGTCCACACGCAGGAACCTGAAAATATTTTCTACTCCATACCCCACTTCCACATAGGGCTTACCATTTTTGAAGAACCCTGCCTTTTCAGTTTCCTGACTGTTAAACGTAGGTGCTATAAGATTTCTGTTAGCGGTGCGCATCCCCCCTACTACCACATTAGAGGTGGCCAGCAATCTCCACTTTAGTTTTCGAATCAGCGGCAATCGATTTAATAAAAACCCTTCCAGGTATTGTCTGTATTGCACAGAGGCATAGTGATCAGAAATAAACTCACCGAAATCCATCAGGTTGTAGGTGATATTAGAGTATAGAGGTGATTGATTTCCCAAATGCAACGACAGCAGCGGATAAGGCAATGTGTTAAACGCGTACTCACCTGTTAGATTTAAATACCCGACTCCTAACGGCCCGGTTCTGATTTTCTTAAACAAGCTCAACCGTACTTTATGATAATTGAAATCGCTGCCCAGAACTCCTTTCACTCCCCGCGTATAGCGAATCGTAAGCACAGGCCACTTATCGGTGCCAAGGCTGATGCGTTCATTATCATTTTGAATAAAAAGTTCATCGCGTGCAAAGCGCGCTTCCAAGGTAACCTCTGTTGTTTGAAATCGCTGGAGTGTATCCGTGGTCTTTTGTTCAGGATCCAGGTATCCAAAGTTATAGGTGGGTTCAAACGTCATGTGCTTGACCGAAATTTTTTGCGTAAAACCTTTAAACAACTCCCGCTGAAATGCAACCCGGCCTTCATCGAAGTAGTAGCCTCTTCTAAAATATCCCCATCGCGTGGCTGTGAGGAACAAAGGATTATCCGCCAGGTTTTCATCATCCACACCAACCCGGGCAACATCACTTCTCACCCTCCACGACATGGTAGTCCAGCGTCTTCGGGAAAGTATATGCTGGACAGAAGCATTAAACTTAATCCTGGAGTCATCAAAGCCGTATGCGAGTGTTCCTGAGTAAATGAACCGCTTACTGAACTTATAATTTGTTTTGAACCCTCCCTGTACCCTGAAGCCTTCAATATTGTTCCATGCGACTAAACCTAAATAAGGACCTAACTCTACCTTGCCAAGATCAATGTACCCGTCAACGATAACCTTAATGATATCGGTGTAGGTTTTGACTATCGGAATGTTCTTGAGCGTATCAATCATCTTATAAACGTTCTTCTCCGTTTCAGTAAGAGGTTCATGGCGAAGGGTATCCCAATAAGCTTCCTCTTTATGCATGTTCGCATCCTCTGCCATTTGGATTCTTCTCTCATAGAAGGCTACTTCTTTCGGCTGATTTACAACAATGTTTTTATTGCTCGTATAAAACTTAGCCAGCATGCCGGCAGAATTTTTTGTAAGCTCACCCACATCAATCAGTACCCTGTTTTTTACAGGAACCCACGGGCCTAAGGGGGTAGGCGCCAACTCTTGTTGAATTCTGATCTTCTCGATAAAATTTACGTTTGCCTGCTTGCCCATGAGTACATCAATCTGTTTGAGTGCATGCTCGTCCTTCGTAATCCACATCGTTCCGGTGAAAGCTAAATCCTGTGGACTCTTGGGAAAGAAATCAAGTCGATAACAATAATGATCCCCGATGTATAAACTATCCGTTAAGTCATACTCATAATACAACCGCCACCCATCTGCAATCGGTGACACAAATTCCTTCGTAACAATACTTAGCCAGTTATCATAAAAATTGTACTCCTGAAAAGAGGAACCAACCAGTTGGCTCACAGTCGTTCCATCCTCTACCCCCACACCGCTGATTTTGGTTTTGAGTATTAGTTCTTTTTTTAGCGATGGATCATCCCGATAATACAGCTTTGAAACACTTTCGGTTATGAACAGAGGCAAAATTGGTTTTCCATCTTCGCCTGCAATGCGGTCAACACTATCCAATACGGTAGTGATCTTTTTCATAAAACGCTTCTCGCGAAGCGCAGGCGATATATTATCTACATCGATTTCAATTTTCGTATAGGTATCATACTCGTAAGCAGTAAGTCCTAGCTTATCATTTTTGTTCTTATTCTTCACAACGTTTCTAAGGATCTCGAAAGCCGGGTTCTCACCTGCCCTCACTACAATTTCCTGAAGATTGGTTACGAGTTCTTCCAATTGAAAGTTGATTGATTGCAAATCTGTTTTCCTTACAACCTTGGCTCTTGACTTATAACCAATGTAGGAAGCGATCAGCGAATCGGTGGGGGAACTCGTAGTAATGGTATAATTTCCATCGAAGTCGGTGGTGGCTCCGATGGAAGTACCTTTGAATACAACATTAACAAAAGGGAGCGGATCACCAGAGCTGGCATCTGTTACTTTACCTCTAACGGTTATCTGCGCGACTACAAAGCCATAGCTTAAAATCAAACTAAGGCTACTAAGAATAATGCGGTTTAAAAAAGTCATTCTGAAAGCACTATTACATCGTTGATTTTAGGATTTCCCTGGGACCGAGGTGGTGTGGCTCTGTTTTTAAAAAATAAAGATCAATAATTGCCATCGGTCTTGCAAAAAATTCTCGAATGTTAACTCTGAGCGTTGCTTTTATGCCAGGTTCGCGGGCTACTAAGGCAACTGCATCGATATGATAATAGTCACTGATGAACAATGCACGATAACTATGAAAGGGCTGAGTAATGATCACAATTTTATCCTGACCAAATATTTCTTTACTTCTTACTATGGAGTCTAACGTTCTGAATCCTGCAAAGTCCCTGGTAATGGCAGAGGCCGGCACTCCATTTCTTATGAGTGCGGTTCTCATCTCGGAGGGTTCATTATAATATTTTGATCGGTTATCTCCACTCAATAAAAACTGCTTCACTCTTCCTGACTTATATAACTCAGCAGCCATCATAATCCTATTTGTAAAAAATGGATTCGGTTTACCTGACCTGGTTTTATAACTGGTACCCAAAACTATGGCCACTGAATGATCTTTAATTTCAGCCGGATTCTTAAAAACCCGGGAGCTGGTGCTGAGGATAACCCAAAGGTTGGCGACCAGTATAAGAGCCGAGAGTATCGCGATGGAAATTACAACTGCACGTTTCAGCCTGCGCATTCAGAAAAGATTAAAGCATTGCAAAGTTAGTAAACTAACGGAATCCAGAAGCGAAAGGTTAATGCTATCCTATCAGAGCACCGGCAATTGTACCTGACAACATGGTTGCCAATGATGCTGCAAGCAAGGCTTTAGGACCCAGTTTGGATAAATCTCCCTGACGGGTAGGTGCCATTCCACCGATTCCACCAATCTGTATGGCAATTGAACTGAAGTTCGCAAACCCGCAGAGTGCATAGGTGGCTATAATGATGGATTTATCACTTAACACGGTAGCTGCCTTCATGTCGGCTAAACTTAAATAGGCAACAAACTCGTTGATTACCATCTTCTGGCCGAGTAAACTGCCTACTTGCAACGTTTCTGACCATTCTACGCCCATGGCAAATGCAATGACCCGGAATACCTGACCAAAAATGTATTGCAATGAAAATCCATTGAAAGTTCCGTTTGTAGATTGAACCACCCATTCGTTTAATCCTGTCCATGCCCCGATGCCATCAACTAATATCCAATTCAACGCATAAATAATGGCAATGAATGCAAGGAGCATTCCTCCAATATTGAGTGCGAGCTTCAATCCATCGGCTGCGCCTGTGGCCACCGCATCCACTAAGTTTACACCGATCGATTCTTTATTGACCTTAAGGCTCTTATCAATTTTTTCAGGCTCTGCTTCCGGCAAAAATATTTTAGACATCACGATAGCAGCCGGGGCATTCATAATAGAGGCGCAAAGGAGATAGGTGGCAAACTTTACTAATTGATCCGGATCGGTACCTCCCAGAAAAGTAATGTATGCACCCATTACACTTCCTGCAATGGTTGCCATACCCCCAGTCATTAAACAGTGTAGTTCTGACTGAGTCATTTTGCCAATGAATGGTTTTACTAATAGCGGTGCTTCAGTTTGCCCAAGAAACACATTACCCGCAGCAGAAAGGCTTTCCGCTCCTGACAGGCGCATGGTTTTTGTCATAATCCAGGCAAACCCATACACTATTTTTTGAAGAATGCCCAGGTAATAAAGGCCTGAAGTTACTGCCGAGAAAAAGATAACGGTAGGCAATGCCTGGAAGGCAAAAAGAAATCCTAATCCATGCCTGGTGCCTTCAACCGCATCGCTATTCCGGGCTAAGTCACCAAATAAAAATTGTGCCCCATTTAATGCGAAACTTAAAAACTTCACAAAACCACTTCCAATTGTTTCAAAAACACCTCTTACCAGCGGAACACGCAGAACTAAAATAGCAATGATTACCTGCATGGTAATTCCCACGGCAACTAATTTCCAGTCAACCCGTTTGCGATTAGCGGATAATAACCAGGCTATAAAAAGAAGGCATACAATACCAATAATTCCGCGGATGTAATCCATTATGATCAGGACGGGTGGTTAGGTTAATTTCGCTTGCTCAGTTCGTCTCTGATCTTGGCAGCACGTTCGTAATCTTCTTTATCAATTGCCTCTTTGAGTAATTCATTGAGACGTTCGGTTGTATAGTTTTTGAAATCGTCTGAGGAGGTTGATTTTTTTGATTCTCTTTTTGCTCTCGGTTTAGTTTCGGGTTTTACTTCAGCTTCTTCTTCCACTTCATCAGTCAGTACGATTCCAGCTTCTGCTAAAATATTTTCGTATGTATAAATTAATGAATCAAAACGGAGACCGATAGCGATAGCATCAGAAGGCCGTGCATCAATTTCAATTTTCTTTAACCCGTCAGTACAAATGATTTTTGCAAAGAAAACTCCTTCTTTCAGGTCGGAGATGATGATTTCTTCAATAGTAAAATGAAAATGATTGGCGAACGACTTGAATAAATCATGGGTCATTGGCCGGTTCGGAATTATTTTCTCAATTTCAATGGCAATGGCCTGGGCTTCAAACATTCCGATGATAATGGGTAGCCTTCGGTTCCCTTCAACTTCTCCCAGGACCAAAGCAAAAGAGCCAGTCTGTGATTGACTTGATGAAAGCCCTAATATTTCGAGTTTGATTTTCTTCACTGAGTCTTAATTACCCGGCCTGCTAAAATACAATTTATCACAATACTTCAAATCATCCTCATTTTGCCGCCTTAATAGCCGCGGTAAGTTTAGGAACAATATCAAATGCATCACCAGCAATTCCGTAATCAGCTGCCTTAAAGAAAGGCGCATCTGCATCCTTATTAATAACGACAATACATTTTGATGAATTTACCCCTGCTAAATGTTGAATAGCACCGGAAATTCCGATCGCTATATATAATTGAGGGCTTACTTTTACACCTGTCTGGCCCACGTGTTCATGGTGAGGTCTCCAACCCATATCTGATACAGGTTTACTACAGCCTGTGGCTGCGTGCAATGTTTTGGCTAATTCTTCGACAATGCCCCAATGTTCCGGTCCTTTCATTCCCCGGCCACCCGACACGACAATATTGGCTTCCGGAAGCAATACTTCACCGGTTGCTTTTTCAGTGGAAGTAATCTTAGTTGTAAAATCAGTATCAGAAAGTGAGGCAGCGTACGAAGTTACCTCAACGGGGCTCCCGACTTCTTTAGCTTCAGCCGCATTTTTCTTGATCGCGATAATTCTCTTGTTGCTTTTTAACTCAACCTGTGCAAAGGCTTTGCCTGTATAAATACTTTTTTTAACCGTTCCGTCTTTCGGTAATTCAGTTACGTTTGAAACCAGGCTTGCCTGCGTACGAATAGCTACACGCGCTGCTACCGGTGTACCCAAAGAAGAATTTACCAATACAAGAGCTTCTGCTTTTTCATCTTCCATAGCTTTGGCCAACACAGAAGTATAGGCTTGTATTACTCCCTGATTTAATTTTTCATCGGCTGCATGAAGCACTTTTTTTGCTCCATACTTCCCCAAATCTTTCAATTCATTTGCATCCGCATGACCCAGTGCAATGGCTGTTACCTCTCCTCCCATTTGATGTGCATAGGCAACGGCTTCAAGCGAAGTCTTCTTTATGTTACCATCGGCAGATTCTACAAATACTAATATCTTCATAATTCAAAAAATCAAAATTCAAATTTATTATAACACCCTAGCTTCATTCTTGAGAAGCGTTACCAGCTCCTGAACGTTATCGGGCGAAATCATTTTTACCGCACCCTTTGCCGGTGGCAGTTCGTATTTCTGCACTTTTGTTCCCCCCTCAACGGCTTTGGGCTCAACTACCTGAAGCGGTTTAGTACGCGCTGACATAATTCCACGCATGTTTGGAATCTTCCACTCGGCAATGGGCTCCTGGCAACCGGCTACAAAAGGCAGATTTACCTCAAGATACTCCTTACCTCCTTCTATTTCCCGTGCGAGGGTAGCTTTGTTGCCGTCCAGTTCAAGTTTCATAACAGGCGATACGGAAGGTATGCCAAGCATCTCGCCAACCATGCCGTGAACAACACCACTATTGTAATCAATTGATTCTCTTCCCATCAGGATAAGATCATAACCTCCTTCTTTGGCCACTTGAGCAATCTGGGAAGCAACAAAAAACGAATCGGTGGGATACGCATTTACGCGAATGGCATCATCTGCCCCAATGGCAAGCGCTTTTCTTATGGTTGGTTCTGTATCTGCAGTACCTACATTCAGCACGGTGACTGTTGCACCGGTAGCTTCTTTAATTTCGATGGCTCTTGCAAGAGCGTAATCATCATAAGGTCCAATAATAAACTGTACACCTGTTGTATCAAACTTCGTGTTGTTTTCGACAAAATTGATTTTTGAAGTTGTATCAGGCACGTGCGTAATGCAAACCAGTATCTTC
>JAKEEN010000151.1 GCA_022616575.1 Flammeovirgaceae bacterium | reverse complement strand
TCCATCAACCAAACTCTCGATGATGTATACGTAGTAAGCCATAAAATTAAAAAAGCCTCTAAATGAGGCTTTTTCTGCGGTCTGGACGGGACTCGAACCCGCGACCTCCTGCGTGACAGGCAGGCATTCTAACCAGCTGAACTACCAGACCATCCAAAAACGGAGCGCAAAGATAATTTCTCTCGCTGTTTATGCAAAAATAGTCCGAAAAAACTTCTGAATTCTATTAATTGGGCAATACTTTTAACTTTGTGCCAGCCTGCCGGTAGGTGGGAGTTTTTTAAAACGTATATGCTATTGGATTTCGAGAAACCCATCGCTGAACTGGAGTCAAAGTTAGAAGACATGAAACAGCTTGCCGATGGAAGTGATAAAGATGTGCAAGCCGCTATTAATGCACTCGAAAAGAAGATCAATCAACTCAAAAGAGAAACGTTCGAAAACCTAACTGGTTGGCAGCGCGTGCAGCTCTCCAGGCATCCGGAGCGACCCTACACATTAGACTATATCTACGAAATTACAAGCGACTTCATAGAGTTACATGGCGACCGGAATGTAGCTGATGATAAAGCTATGGTAGGAGGGTTTGGGACCATAGATGGCCAGACTTTCATGTTGATTGGTCAGCAAAAAGGTCGTAATACCAAGCAACGACAAATGCGCAATTTCGGTATGGCCAATCCGGAAGGATATAGGAAAGGACTCAGGTTGATGAGGCTTGCTGAAAAATTCAACAAACCTATTGTTACATTGATCGATACTCCGGGGGCATTCCCAGGTTTGGAAGCTGAAGAGCGGGGACAAGGAGAAGCTATTGCGAGAAACCTTAAAGAAATGTTCACGCTCAAAGTACCATTAATTTGCGTCATTATCGGAGAAGGGGCATCGGGTGGAGCCTTAGGCATAGCCATTGGTGATCGGGTGTTAATGCTTGAGAATACATGGTATTCGGTAATCTCCCCTGAGTCATGCTCATCTATTCTGTGGCGCAGTTGGGACTATAAAGAACAAGCCGCAGAAGTCCTGAAGCTTACTGCTAAAGACATGCTTTCATTGAAGCTTATTGATGGTATCGTAAAAGAACCTTTGGGTGGCGCGCACACCGATGTAAAATGGATGGCAAACGAGGTAAAGCAAGTGATCCTTAAAAACTTTAAGGAATTATCAGCACTGCCTGTTGACACCATGATAGAGCAGCGCATTGATAAGTTCTGCTCAATGGGGGTTGTGAAAGAGTAATTCAAAATTCAAAAAGCAAAATTGAAGGTAGCGCAATTTTGAATTTTGAATTCGTAATTTTGAATTACTATGAAGTTACACGTAATCAATACCGGATTTTTTAAACTTGACGGAGGCGCCATGTTTGGTGTGGTTCCAAAATCCATCTGGCAGCGTACCAACCCGGCCGATGAAAATAATCTGTGCACCTGGGCCATGCGCTGTTTACTTGTTGAAGATGGTGAGACCCTGTTGCTTATAGATAATGGAATCGGTAACAAGCAAGATGAAAAGTTTTTTAGCCACTACCATCTTCACGGTGATAACACACTTCATAAATCTTTAAATGCAGCAGGCTTCTCTGAAGATGATGTAACCGACATGTTTCTAACACACCTGCACTTTGACCATTGCGGTGGTGGAGTAAAAAATGATCACGACAAGCATGTACTTACATTTAAAAATGCTACGTACTGGAGCACGGCAGAGCATTGGAAGTGGGCCACACATCCTAATAAACGTGAGAAGGCAAGCTTCCTGGCAGAAAATATTCTTCCCATAAAAGACAGTGGACACCTGCGCTTTGTTGAACGGGTCAAAACTCCACCCAGGCAAATTAGAATACGATTTGTATCCGGGCATACAGAGAGCATGATGATCCCCAAGATCAAATACAAGGATAAAACCGTTTGCTTTATGGCCGACCTGATTCCGTCTGTTGGTCACATTCCGGTTGCTTATGTGATGGGGTATGACACGCGGCCCCTGTTGACCATGGAGGAAAAAGAAAAATTTCTTAACGAAGCAGCTAATAAGGGGTATATACTATTTTTTGAACATGACCCAGTCAATGAATGCTGCACTGTAAAGCACACTGAGAAAGGAGTAAGGCTTGATCGAACATTTCCCCTTTCGGAATTAGGCTGACATCAATTTGAAATTTAACTCGTACTTTATTTTGGGTCTTATGTCTTGCGTCTTGATACTTATATCTACCATATGTCGAAGATTGGATTAGCACTATCGGGAGGAGGTGCCCGCGGAATGGCGCACCTGGGTGCGTTGAAGGCATTAGAGGAGTATGGTGTGAATATTTCCATGATTTCAGGAACCAGTGCCGGATCAATAGCCGGTGCTTTCTATTGCGCAGGTTATAAGCCAGATGAAATTCTACAGATTATTTCGCAAACAGGATTTCTAAAGTCGGTAAGACCGGCTTGGTCCTGGACCGGGCTGTTAAGCATGGATGGATTCAAAGACATGATGCTTAAGTACATTCCTAAAAACACGTTTGAAGATTTGGTAACACCGCTTACAGTTGCTGCTACTGAAATCCGGCTGGGCCAGGTAATTTACTTTTCAGAAGGGGAATTAATTAACAGAGTCATAGCTTCATCAAGCATCCCTGCCTTATTTAACCCTGTGCAGTTGAACGGTCACTTCTATGTTGACGGGGGTATGATGGACAACCTGCCTGTAAGACCTTTGGTTGGCAAATGTGATTTTATCATTGGATGCCATTGCAACCCGGTATATCAAAAATTCGACATCAAGAATGTGCGCGAAATTGTAGAACGCAGTCTCAATATGGCTATTAATGTAAATTCAAGTGTAAGTAAATCATTTTGCAACATTGTGATTGAACCAACCGATTTAGGTAGGTTCACAACCTTCGATCTTAACAGGGCAAAAGAAATCTTTGATATCGGTTATAACTTTGTGAAGCAGAATTTTAAACCGGAAGATTTTCGTTTAAAAGTTAATGAGTTGAAGAGTTGAATGTTCTGAACGCATCAACGAATTAACGAATTCAATAAATCAACGAATTAACAAAATCAATGACATTTAAAGAACAAATTCTCGAGGGCATTCCTGATGAGCTTCCATCACCTAGGCTTTACGATCCAACCATCAATCATGCTCCTAAGAGAAAGGATATTCTAACGAAAGAAGAAAAAAAACTGGCGGTAAGAAACGCACTCCGGTATTTTCAGCCAAAACATCACAGCATCTTAGCTAAAGAATTTTTCGAAGAGCTTAATACCTATGGACGAATTTATATGTACAGGTTTCGGCCTGACTATGAAATGTCTGCAAGGCCTATTAGTGAGTATCCTTATAAATCGTTACAAGCTGCAGCCATCATGCTCATGATTCAGAACAACCTTGATACTGCAGTGGCACAGCATCCACATGAGCTAATCACGTACGGAGGCAATGGGGCAGTATTTCAGAACTGGGCACAGTACTTACTCACCATGAAGTACCTGGCAACCATGAATGACCAACAGACTCTTCACATGTATTCGGGTCACCCAATGGGCTTGTTTCCTTCAGCAAAAGATGCACCGCGAGTGGTCGTAACGAATGGGATGATGATCCCTAATTATTCGAAACAGGATGATTGGGAAAAGTTTAATGCACTTGGCGTTACGCAATACGGCCAGATGACTGCAGGCTCTTATATGTACATAGGTCCGCAGGGCATAGTACACGGAACTACCATCACGGTACTCAATGCGGGGAGAAAAATTTCAAAGAGTGGAGAAGGGTTAGAAGGAAAATTATTCGTTACCTCGGGGTTAGGGGGAATGAGTGGGGCACAACCTAAAGCAGCTACTATAGCGGGATGCACATCAGTAACGGCAGAAGTCAATTCCAAAGCGGCCAATAAAAGACACGAACAAGGTTGGGTGGACGAAATTATCACTGATTTAAATGAGCTTGCCCAACGAGTAAGGAAAGCAAAAGAAAATAAAGAAGTAGTGTCTATTGCTTATCTCGGAAACATTGTGGATGTGTGGGAAAAGTTTTATACCGAGAATATTTTTATTGACCTCGGTTCTGATCAGACTTCTTTACATAATCCATGGGCTGGAGGATATTACCCAATCGGAATTTCTTATGAAGAGTCAAATCGCATGATGGCCAATGAGCCAGCGAAGTTTAAAATAAAAGTTCAGGAGACACTGATAAGGCATGCCGATGCTATTAATAAGCACGCTGACCGCGGTACCTATTTCTTTGACTACGGAAATGCTTTTTTGTTGGAAGCCTCACGTGCGGGTGCGGATGTAATGGCTCCTGATGGAATTAATTTTAAATATCCATCATATGTTCAGGATATTATGGGCCCGATGTGTTTTGATTTCGGTTTCGGTCCGTTCCGTTGGGTGTGTACTTCAGGCAAGCAAGAAGATCTTGATTTTACAGATTCCTTAGCAAAGAAAGAACTTGAGCTAATACTAGCCAAGGCACCGAATGAAATTAAAAGCCAACTGCAGGATAATATCCGCTGGATCAGTAAGGCTAAAGAAAACAAATTGGTGGTAGGCTCAAAAGCGCGCATCTTATATGCTGACGCTGAAGGAAGAATGAAGATTGCAGCGGCTTTTAACCAAGCCATCAGGGAGGGAAAGATAGGACCTGTAGTTTTGGGTCGCGATCATCACGATGTCTCAGGAACGGACAGTCCGTACAGGGAGACTTCTAATATTTATGATGGCTCAAGGTTAACGGCCGATATGGCTATCCATAATGTAATCGGGGATTCATTTAGAGGAGCTACATGGGTATCCATTCATAATGGCGGTGGAGTAGGCTGGGGTGAAGTAATAAACGGTGGTTTTGGCATGCTATTGGATGGTAGTGACGAGGCCGAACGAAAACTCAAGAATATGCTTCACTTTGATGTGTATAATGGTATCGCCCGAAGGGCCTGGGCAAGAAATGAAAATGCAAAATTTGCTGTTGCGCGCGAAGAGAAGATCAATTCAGAAATTCAAATTACCCCGAGTAATCAGGTTGCTGATGAACTATTAAATACTTTACTTTGAGCCGGCCAATTCAGAAAACTTACCAATAGACTTTGAACTTTATAACTTTAAAATTTATAAACTTTTAAACTTGAATTATGAAAACAATGACTAAATTTTTAAC
>JAKEEN010000150.1 GCA_022616575.1 Flammeovirgaceae bacterium | reverse complement strand
TTAAGTGCTTGATTGTACCAGGGAGAATTTTTTGCCTTTGATAGGTTCGTCTTGTCGTCAAGCGTCCAGGTTCTATCAGGATCAAACAAGGTCAGGTTTGCTTTCTCTTCAACTTCGATGTGTGGCATCTCAAGGTTAAGTGTTTTGCGTGGCCCTATTGTGACCTTTTCAATCAGGCTTTCTATTTTCACTTCTTCAGAAAGTTTAGTAAGATTGGAAGCGAATGTTTGCAGGTTGATAATGCCAAAGTCGGCAAGGTCAAACTCAAGCTTTTTACTTTCTTCATCATGGGGCATGTGGCCGGAACAAATCACATCGATGGTGTCATCTTTCAGTGCTTTGATCAGGGCTTCGTTATCATCTTTTTCGCGGAAGGGCGGGCTCACTTTAAAGTGGGTATCAAAACCAGCCAGCGAACTGTCATCGAACAAGGGTTGATAGGCAGCGATATCGCACGTAAGCGCATACTTCTTTTTTGCTGCCCGGATTAAATTTACTGAGCGTTCAGTTGAAATTCTTGAGAGGTGGAGCCTTCCGCCTGCATATGAGAGCAACTCCAGGTTTCGTTTGAGGCTGATTTCTTCAGCAATTCGCGGCATACCTTTTAGTCCAAGCATTGTACTTCGTACTCCTTCGTGCATCTGGCCAAATAAATTGAGCCATATATCTTCGGGATGATCAATGATCAGCCCGTTAAATTTCTGTGTGTATTGAAGTGCCTTTAAGAATATATCGGTATGCCAAATAGGTTTTAATCCGTCAGTGAATGCAACAGCACCAGCCTCGTGCAGGTCGATCATTTCAGTAAGTTCCTCCCCTTTATTATTGCGTGTTACCGATGCGAGCGCATGGATTTGCACCAATCGGTTATCATTTTGACGGGTCAGGTAGCTAACTTCATTCTTTGATTGTACTGATGGAGATGTATTTGGCAAAACCGCTATTTCAGTAAACCCTCCTGCAGCGGCTGCCTTTGCACCTGACTCTAAATCTTCTTTGTGTTCAAGCCCAGGGTCGCCAACGAAGGTGCCAAGATCGAACCAGCCCGTACTGAGAATCATTCCCTCGGCTTTTATAATTTTATCGGCAGAATAATTCTTCTCGCCTATTTCAACAATGCGGCCATTCTGGAGCAAAACATTTTTTTCTTTGAGATGATAGGGGGAGCCGGAGTTGATGATTTTGGGTGACTGGAGGAGTATTTTCATCTTTGATCTTTGCTTTACAGTAAGCCTCGAGCTGCAAGCTGCAAGCTGCAAGCTGTGGGTGTGTGGGAAAAGGGTGTGTTCGCTGTTTTTATTTTAAAAATCTGATCAACAGAACCTCGGCCAAAAGACAAAGCAAGGCTATGATCAGGGCAAATTTCCATAATGGTTTCCCCAAATATCTCTCTTTTATTTCATTGCCGAAAGTCCCCGCATCGCTTGAATCAAAAAAGCTCACATTTCCCTGGAAGTAACTCTTGATTTCATCAGCTTTAAGCTGATCCAGCAATGATTCCTCCCTCGTTTGATTGATGGCAAGCAAAGCTAACGTATCCGCATCAGCCATTACATTATAAAAGCCTCGTTCAACTGAGAACTTGGGGAGTTCCAAATGAACGGTCGTATTTACCCTTCGTTGGGTGGGGATTACCTCCTGCCTGCCAGTCAATCTGAGTGGCTGTTCGTCATTCAGGCTGTCCATGTGCAGTGTAATAAAATCATTTTGAAGGGTTGTATACAAGTGTGAAGTTTCCTTTCTGGCCGACTCGGCAATCTTATACATAATTGGCACAAACAGTGCATTATTATCAAGATTGGTAAAAGTTCTTTCAAGCGGAGATGCAAATACAAAAACATTATTCTGAAGACGGGAAAGAAATGGCCTGCCGTCTCTCATTTTTAAAATAGCTGACCGGTCAGCCCCCCAGTCTAGCTTCAACCTGGCTTTGGGCATGGCTAGTTGGGATGTTCGTTCTTCGAAAACCTTATCAAAGAATGGATTTGAAAAATCAGGACGATCTAATTCTGCCATGTCAGTCTCCTCTAAAGTTCTTACGGGGTGCTGAAGGATTCGGGAATAGGAAGAGGCATCCATTGAAACTCCAGGAATCAAAACCACTAACCCCGATTGAGACTTATAATTTTGAAGTGCTGCCTGTAAGGTGTTATCCAAGGTATTAAACCCGTTAACAACTACCAGATCAGCCTGACTAAGCAATGCATAATTAACAGATGATGCGTGGAAACTTTGGCATGAAAACACCTGTTTGTTTCCGAATACTTTTTCAATTGACGTAGCCGTTCTTGATTCTCTGATTTCAACCACATTTATTTTATCAGCGAGATTGAGCGCGAGGTAAAATTCATTATCGAAATTGACAGGATAATCCGCAAAGCTGATTATGGCCCGGTGAAATCCGCGGAGGCTGGATGATAAGTCAAAAACAACTTCCGCTTTTCCTGAAGCCGGAATGGTTAAAGCCGCGGTCCCCGCCTGGACGTTATCAATGGTTAGTTTAATAGATAAATTCTCAATAATTTTATCACCTGATTGTTGTAAGCGCACATGGAGAGCATTTGCCTGACCTGCTGTTATAAATGGGTTTTCTAAATAAGCTGTATCTACAAAGACATTCGATTCATTCTGAAAATCAATCGGTATCAAATGCCAATGACTGAGGGAATCATTTAAGAATAATGATTTTTTCCCCACGGTTGATTTCTGAAAATCCGCTATCCAGAAAACATCCGTACCAATAATTCCTGCACCCCTGATTTTTTCTTTTACCTCATTCACTTCACGACTTACCGCTGAAAGCTTTATTTCTGACAAGAGGTCGATAAGTTCTTCGCGGGTTTTGAATGAATTGGAAAACGGGGCAAAATCATTCGTGATTAATTTATAGTGTGCATCCGCGGGCAGTGCTTCTGCAATAGACTGAATAATAACCACGCCCTCATCAATGGCTTTTGTTCTTTCACGCACCGGGGCAGACATGCTCAGAGAATTATCAAGGTAAATAACGATGTTCTTTTCTCGTTTCAATTGCCGGGTTGCGGGCAAAAAGGGCTGGGCGAAAGCGATCACCAAGAAGAAAATAAAGAGCAGCCTGGAAGCAAGGACTAAATAATATTTGAGTTTGCGCTTAGCGGTAGTTGCCTCTTTGACTTGTTTGAGAAACCGGTTGTTTGAAAAGAATACGCGTGTAGTCTTTCTGAAATTAAACAGATGAACAATGATAGGGATAGCCAGAGCCAATAAAGCCCAAAGAAATGCAGGATAAACAAAAATCATCAGCCTTAAAGTTAACAGATAAACGCATACTGATGATTTTTAGGTAGACCGTCTAAATAAAAAAGCCCCGAAATTTCGGGGCTTGTAATTTATTTTTTCATAACCTTAATGGTTCCCGCTGGAAGTCCATCGACATGGAGCTTAACGAGATAAATTCCTGAAGGCAATATTTCACCGGTGTCAACGGTGTGTTCGCCACCTTCCAAAATCCGATTTTGCAATATGAAATGTTCTCTTCCGGACCCATCGTAGATTTTGAGATTCACAGTCGAGGTCTTTTGCAAACTAAATTGAAGTGTTGTCTTTCCTTCAAAGGGGTTTGGAAAGTTGCGCAGCTTCGAAATAGTCATCAAATCCTCTGTGGCTGTAAGCAATTCGACGACAATATTAAAAGTCTGAGTAGCAATTTCTCCCAGCCCGTCCTCAGCAACTACAGTAACATCCGTGGTACCAAACTCATGCGAAGAAACCGTCAGTACGCTACCCGAAACTGACGTTGATGCTATTGAGACAGAATCGCAATCTGCGTAGAACTTCAACGCTTCAAGATCGGAGTCTGAAAAATAATCAGCCAGGTTAATTTCTACTTGTGATGATTTTTGCATTTGTAAATCCGGTAAAGCCTGAACCACAACAGGCGCATGATTCTGATTGATCTTTACAGTAAACGGAATCGATACTTGCTGACGCAATGGGTCGTTTGTATAAATTCTCATCAGCCAGGTATAGGTGGAAGCCGTGACATTCCGGGCATCCATGGTTAAAGTCAAATCTCTTTCATTGCCGGGAAAGAGATATCCTGACGTAACATCAATGGATGACCACCACGGGCTGCCACTGTTATCCACAGACCAATTGAGTTGATCTCCACCGGTGTTCCTTAATCTTACCTTTATGTATTTTCTGTCTCCACTAACGATCACCACACTAATATTGTCAGGAGTTATTGTGACGGCTGGAGCCGTAATACCGGTTCCGGAAATACTCACAGTAAGTTCATTTTCGTCAGCATCATTGCTAACTATCCTTACCAGTCCGGACTTAGCTCCTACTTCTGTTGGATTAAACTGTATATAAACACGGGTGCTATCATGTGGATTTAATTGCGTTGTTGATGGACTTACCGTAAAGGAAGTATTATTAACTGTAATTGAACTTACATTTAAAATATCCGAACCGGTATTTTTGATATTAAAAAATAACTCTTTCGACCCGCCCACATAAACATTTTGAAAATTGACAGATGATTTAGTGATGGCAATATCGGGAGCACCTGTTACCGTTAAAGTCACCGGCACATTTTTCACCGGTGTTGCCGGATCATCGGAGTTGATACTTATGGTCGTTGTGTACACTCCGCCATCCAGGCCTGAAGCATCAAATGTCACATCCACAATTTCACTTTGGCTTGCATCAATAGTGCCGCTCTCTTTATTGGCACTAAGCCAACCAATACCTACGTTCGATGCGGTCAGGAAGGCACTCATAATATTTTGCATCGATGTATTATCGATATAGTGACCTGAATTGCCGGCAAACAATAAGTAATAAACCCTGGTGCTTCCTGAAAGGGATGTTAAGCGATGATAGTCAGAATTGGTATTGGTAGAGTAGTCATGTCCCGCACCGCTTGCCTCCTCAACAATAATTAAATGATTCACAGATGGATCCCATGCATTATATACCCTTTTAACAAAGCCCTTGTAATTCTTCCCGTTGAATGACATTTGTAAAACGTCCGCATCCACATTTCCGCTTCCATCGGCACCTAAGTCGCCTGTAATTTCAAAGTAAGAAACATCCATATCGGCTGCCATCACAAACAGTCCGGGATATTTCATTGTAAAGTATGAATTGCCAGATCCCAGTTGCGAAGTGGATGAAATGACACCTTGTGTGTAGTTAATATAACCACCCAGGTTTGTGCCCAGGTAATTACCGCCATCATACATATCTCCACCACCATCGCTAATAGTGTACCCTGATTCGCCTTCATAAAAATCATATCTGTTGGGTATTACAGAAGTGATTTCACTGTAGCGATTGTTTAGACTTTCCAGAATGTCTGCAAGTGAGTTTGAGCCTGCATTATCGATAGATAAATTCCAATGAAGTGCACTTCCGCCTGTATTGTTGATGGTTAACGTTTTGGTCTGTTGCTGACCGGTTAAGAGTGACGCTGAGAGTGAAGTTGGACTTACTCCAATAACAGGGGCATTGACTCCTTTGCCTGTTAATACGATAGTAATTGAAGGTTCACCAGGATCATTACTCTCAATGGTAAGTAAACCGTTAGAAGACCCAACCGATGTTGGGCTAAAACTTACATTTATGTGTTGACTTTCCCCGGGGTTAAGCGTGAAGGGAGTAAATAAGCGATCAAATGGAGCTACTGTGTTGACTAATGAAATCAACAGATCGTCCGTACCCGTATTTCTAATAAGAATGGAATCCTCTTTCACGTAATTTAAAAACACCTCACCGAAATTAACGGAGTCAGCATCCACAGTAATATTAGGTGCCCCAATAACATGAAGGGTTACGGGAACCCCAACTTCAGGCTTGAGTGGGTCATTGTTGTTAACG
>JAKEEN010000149.1 GCA_022616575.1 Flammeovirgaceae bacterium | reverse complement strand
TTTTGGTATGAACCCTGCACGCTCTTTGGCTTCTGCAATTCCTGCCATGCAGTTTCCTTCCTTTTGGATTTACGTGCTTGCTCCATTCCTTGGCATGCTGATGGCATCACGTGTGTATAAACTGATGCATGGTGCCGTGATCTGTGCTAAGTATCATCACTCGGAGTTTTATCAATGCATTTTCAACTGCGGATACTGTAAGCATGATGAGGATTTACCTTACATAAAACCTGATAAAGTTCGAATCACCGAAATCAACGAATCACCGAATTAGCAAATCAACGAAACAACATGAACACCAAATACGATATCATCATCATCGGCTCAGGCGCAGGCGGAGGGACATTAGCTTATAAGCTCGCACCATCCGGCAAAAAAATATTAATCATTGAGCGTGGCGATTTTATTCCGAAGGAAAAAGAAAACTGGGATCCGCACCAGGTGTTTACTGTAGGCCGTTATCGTACAACAGAAAAGTGGTATGACAAAGATGATCAGCCGTTCAGTCCTTATACGCATTATGCGGTGGGCGGCAACACGAAAATGTATGGTGGGGCCTTGTTCCGTTTACGCGAAAGCGATTTTAAGGAAACTAAACATTTTGGAGGTGTTTCACCCGCATGGCCGATCAGCTACGAAGAGCTTGAACCATTTTATACCGAGGCTGAAAAATTATATAGTGTTCACGGAGAGCGTGGGGTCGATCCCACAGAACCAAAAGCAACTTCAGGGTATCCGTTTCCTCCTTTAAAGCACGAGCCAAGTATGCAGGAGTTGTATGACAACATACAGTCGCTTGGGTATAAACCATTCCCGCTTCCGATTGGCGTACGGTTAGGAGAAAATGGAAGAGGAGGTTCGTCACCCGTTCACTTGAGCAACTTTGATGGTTTTCCAGACCCGACCGAAGCAAAAGCCGATGCGCAGGTTGTTTCGCTGAAAGAAGCTTTGAAAGCACCCAATGTTCACCTACTTACGCACGTGCACGTTGATAAATTGATTACTGACAAGTCAGGAAAAAGAATTGCAGTGGTAGAAGCAACGCGTGATGGCAAAAAAATTTCGTTTGAAGGAGATGTAGTTGTGCTGGCAGCGGGTGCAGTGAATTCTGCGGCTATTCTTTTGCGATCCGGCAGTGGATTGGGCCTGGCCAATAGCTCGGGTATGGTAGGTAGAAATTATATGCTCCATCAAAATGGATGTGTTATTAATTTTTCTTCTAAACCAAATACTTCTCAGTTTCAAAAATCTTTTTCACTTTCTGATTTTTATCACGGTGCCGATGATGCAGAGTTTCCGCTGGGCGCTATTCAGTTGATGGGTAAGAATGATCCTGATACGGTGCTTGATTTAGCGAAAGATCATTTTCCGGGAAAATCATTCGAAGAACTATCGACACACTCGATTGATTTTTGGATTACTTCTGAGGATTTACCGGATCCGAACAACCAGGTAACACTACGTAAGGATGGTTCTATCAAAACCATTTACACGGTAAACAACCGCGAGGCCTATACACGATTGAAGAAAAAATTATTTGACATACTCGATAAACTTGCAGCGAAAGATCCGCTCTACAAAAACTCTCTGCGCTTGGGGTATGACCTGGGCGTGTCGGGCGTGTCGCATCAAATGGGGACCCTGAAGTTTGGTCACGATCAGAAATCGTCTGTGTTAGATGTAAACTGCAAAGCACACGATCTGGACAACTTGTATGCGGTAGATGCCAGCTTCTTTGTTTCATCAGGCGCATTCAATCCATCCCTCACCATTATGGCTAATGCATTGAGAGTGGGTAAACATTTGTTAGACCGGTTTAAATAGAAGGCAGTGACAGGTAAATGGTTGAACTCACTTATAAAACCAAGACACATACTTTTAGTTGTATACTGTTTGTTTAGCTCCGGCACTGAAGCACAGGAGAAGAGATGGTTTGTAGGCGCTGGTCTGACCTACGATAGTTATATGAAAACTCCAGGCATTAACCTGAATGTTACGTATCGGCTTTTAGCGAATCTTCATGTGGGTCCGGATTTTTCAGCCTTACTCACCAAGGAAGAAACAGAAGCGGGAAGAGTTGTGAAGCGCAAGGAACTTGAATACAATTTTAATGCATCGTATTTGTTTAAGTTATCGGATCGAATTTCCATTTACCCTTTAACAGGTGTAAACTGGTCTAAGGTGACAGTCCATCCGGAAGGTGAGGAAGCGGTGAAGCAGTTGATTACTGCTCTTAATGCAGGAGGAGGATTTGAATTTAATGTTGACCCGCTCTGCATTTTTCTGGAGTCGAAGTTTGTATCGAAGCTTGATAAGTACGCTCTTACTGTCGGACTTGTTTTTGAATTATGAAAGAAATAGAAGAAGTTGTAAAGACCATAACGTTATCGTTGGGTAGTGTTATTGAGGGTGTCTCTGCTATCATTATCGGGTATGCAGCAATTCGTGCCTTAGTTTTGTACAGTAAGTCTTCACTTACTTCATTTCAAACTGATAAACTGGAAATAAGGCTTTCGTTGGGAAAATCATTAGCTGTTGCCCTGGAGTTTCTATTAGCAGCTGACATTTTAAGAACAGCTGTTGCGCCAGACTGGGATGGAATTGGTAAGCTTGCAGCAATCGCGGCCCTTCGAACCTTGTTAAATTATTTTCTAGAACGTGAGTTAAAACACCATCAAGTTCAAAGTGTTCGTTAAAAACATTCAACATTCAACATTAAGACATGAGCAGAGTATTAATCATTACAATTCTTCTAATCGCGTTAAACAAGCCAATCGTTGCGCAGCAGGTTCAGCGCGTGGATGCGGTTGGCATTACTGTGGCAGATATGGACAGGGCTTTAAACTTTTTTACTAAAATTCTTCCCTTCGAAAAGGTTTCTGAAGTGGAAGTATATGGAACTGAATATGAGGAATTAAAAGGAGTATTCGGCATCCGATTTAAAAAAGTCAGGCTTAAATTGGGCGATGAAGAAATTGAACTGACAGATTACCTTACTGCAGGAGGGCGTTCGATTCCTGAAGATTCTCGCAGCAATGATCTATGGTTTCAACACATTGCCATTGTGGTAAGCAATATGGACTCTGCCTATGCCCGGCTTAGGAAATTTAATGTGCAGCATGTCTCAACAGGGCCACAGACTTTACCAAAAACTATTCCTGCGGCTGAAGGGATCAAAGCATTTTACTTTCGGGATCCGGCTGGTCACAATTTGGAATTGATTTATTTCTCACCGGGAAAAGGCAATCCTAAATGGCAGAACAGTCAGGGAAAAATATTTTTAGGGATCGACCATACGGCTATTGGAGTTTCTTCTACTGAAAAGAGCAAAAAATTCTACGGGGACCTATTAGGCGTAAAGTACCAGGGTGAGAGTTTTAATCAGGGAATGGAGCAAGAGCATTTGAACAATGTGCAGGGAGCTAAGCTTCATATTTCAGGCAACAAAGCCGAAGAAGGGATTGGTGTTGAATTTTTAGAATACCTGAACCCAAAGAATGGAAGACCATATCCGAAAGATGAAAAAGCCGATGACCTAATCCACTGGGAAACTATCATGACCACCGACAGCATCACGGCTCTCTATGAAAAGTTAAAAGCACAGAATGTACCGATCCTATCGAAGGGGGTTATTAATATACCGTCAAAGACATATAAATACTCTAAAGGATTCTACGTTCGCGATCCGGATGGACATGTTGTAGGGATTTTTGAGAAGTAGGATTTAAAGTGCAAAGAAGGTTGCACTTTTAATTTTTTTCAAGAGTGGTTGCGATGCTGAATTTCACCATTAGTTCATCGGCCAGGCTTAAGCTTCCTTCGCCTACACCAAAATCTCTCCGGTTGATGGTGAACCCTCCTTTAAACAGGTAACCATTATCTTGCTTGGTTGCGGTAAAGGGAAAGCTGATCTCTTTGGTTACGTTTTTAATAGTAAGTTTTCCGGTAGCCTGCCAGGCACTACTTCCTCTCTGCAAGCTTGGCGGCTGGCCGGGATGGACCGCGTGGGCGACG
>JAKEEN010000020.1 GCA_022616575.1 Flammeovirgaceae bacterium | reverse complement strand
CTTCACATCAGGATGAGGAGCTGAAGCAACAATGGCAACTCTCTTTTTGCCCTTTACAACCTCCACAAACACAGTCGCCTGGTTATTTTTTGAATTCGACTCACCAGATTTCTGTTCCACTTGTATCGAATAGCGTTGCAGACCATCATCATAGGCCGAAATTTCAAAGTCAAAAGCAGTCCAGTTGTTTTTTATTCGTGAGCTTTTTCTTACCACCGATTTTCCATTCTTCACGACAGATACTGAAATTTCCTCGCCAGAAAATCCATTTGAGCGAATTTCAACATGAAGCGGAAACTGGTTGCCCTGGTAGGCAATTTTATTGTAATTCACCCTTTGAATGGAGATATCTCTTTGTTGTGTAGTGTCCCCAAGGCCTACGGAATAAATTGGCATCTGGTAGGTGGCATAGAGTGGCGAAATACCTGAATTATAAATACCGTCTGATAACAGTGCCATGCCCGCAATCTTTCGTCCTTCAAATCGATTCGTAATTTTTTTAATCGAACCCGACAAGTCAGAGACGGGAAAGCTATAAACAAGAGTCCCTGTATTTTCTGATGAAAGGTCTGTTACTGCTACCTCATACCCGGCTTCAGCAAGTTGAGCGCTTAGCAAGCTGATCTCTTGTTGTATTTTTTGAAGATAGATTGAATCGTTGGCTTCATTAATGGATTGAGAGTTGTCATTTAAAACAATGAAAACCGGTTTTTCAACTGTATTGCGGATTTGCTTAATGATCGGCCCCAGAATTAGAAATGCAAGAAAAAAAACAACGGTGGCCCTTACTCCAAATAAGAACCGGTTCCATCGTTTGCTCCACGGATGCTTTGCCTTATACAAAATATATGCATAACCCACTCCCAAAATCAGGCAGAGAAAAATAAAAAAAGGTGACGATTCAAAAAGTAATCTATTCATTTCAATTCAAGTAGAGACGCATCATAATGCGTCTCTACGGTTTAATACCCATATTTTTCTTTCCACAAATTCCTTAAATATTTTCTCAACTCTTCTTCGCGTGGGTTATTGCCGGGTTCAAAGAATTTTGTGCCTTTAATTTCTTCGGGCAAGAATTCCATGTTGGCAAAATTATTCTCAAAGCTATGCGCGTATTGATACCCCTTTCCATAGCCTAAATCTTTCATGAGTTTAGTCGGTGTGTTTCGCACTGACAACGGCACAGGCAAATCTCCGGTTTCATTTACTTTACGAATGGCATCGGCAATAGCAATGAGGCTCGCGTTACTTTTTGGTGAACAGGCCAGGTAAATAGCACATTGAGCCAAGATCAACTGAGCCTCAGGGTAGCCGATCACGTCTACTGCCTGAAAGGTGCTGTTCGCAATGACCAGGGCGGTAGGATTGGCGTTGCCAATGTCTTCAGAGGCTAGAATCAACATCCTGCGCGCAATAAATTTTACATCTTCCCCTCCTTCAACCATCCGGGCTAAGTAATAAATGGCTGCATTCGGATCGCTGCCGCGAAGGGATTTTATAAAGGCCGAAATAATATCATAATGCTGCTCACCGCTTTTATCGTAGATGGCGATTTTCTTTTGCGCCACGCTCATGGCCAACTCATCGGTAACGACAATCTCGTTGCTCTCATCTGAGTCGGCTATCAACTCGAGCAGGTTCAGCACTTTGCGCGCATCGCCTCCTGAAAGTTGAAAGAGGGCGGCATGTTCCTGAACAATCACTTTTTTCTTTTTCAGTTGTTCATCGTGCGCCAGGGCATGATGAACAAGTTTGAGTAAATCATCTTCGCTTAATGGTTTAAGAATATAAACCTGACATCGTGAAAGCAATGCAGAGTTAACTTCGAATGACGGATTCTCGGTAGTTGCGCCAATGAGCGTGATAATTCCTTTTTCTACAGCACCCAACAGCGCATCTTGCTGTGATTTATTAAAGCGGTGAATTTCATCAATAAATAAAATAGACCGAGGCGATGCTTTTGCTTTCTCAATTACTTCACGAACATCTTTTACACCTGCGTTGATAGCACTGAGAAGGTGAAATGGTTTCCTGGCCTCATTGGCAATGATATTGGCGAGTGTTGTCTTACCAACACCCGGTGGCCCCCAGAAAATCATGGAAGGTATGCTGCCCGATCGAAGGATGGTTCGCAGCACACCCTTCTCTCCGACAAGGTGTTGTTGGCCCACCACTTCTTCCAACGTAGAAGGCCGAAGTCTTTCCGCTAACGGTGGCAAGGATTTGTTAAACATCTTAGATAAGCATCAAAACCGCAATAGCACTAATTCCCATTCCAATACCTAAACACAAAAAGAAACCCATTGAAAAAAGAGCAAATTTCAAAATTGTTTTTCCCCAACGCTGGCCGTACATACGTTTCATGGCAAACAACAAGTATAAGTATATCCAGAATCCAATTAGAGTGGCCAGCCACTCTAACCATGAAACTTGATTGATTAGCATATAGAGCGATCCGGCCAGGTAGAAAAAGTTATAGAAGTAGATAGAAAACACCAGGTGCTCACTATAAAAAAAGTCTCTTCGTACATATAAGAATTTGAGAAGCAATGCGAATACCGG
>JAKEEN010000148.1 GCA_022616575.1 Flammeovirgaceae bacterium | reverse complement strand
TTTAGCACATCGGTGTAGGTTTCTTGCTCTTGAGTAGTAGCCAAGTCCCTGCCAGAGCCGTAATACTTCTTGTTCTTTGGCGCTTGCCAGCGATTTAATATTCGGATAATTTTTAATGAACTTCTGATAGTAAGGCAAGCCTTGTGAAACACGTGTTTGTTGCAGAATTATCTCTGAAAGCCATATTTTATATGGATCTTTAATGCCTCGCCACGGCAAATCACGCTTGTTTAGATCGTACCACTCAACGACTTTATTGCTGAAATAGCGTTTATCCATCCCCTTGATTATCAGATTTTTTCAATATTCATTTTTTAATCTGGGGGCGCAAATTAACTTTGGCAACTCAAAAAAATAAGGCTTTAAATTAAGTGTCGTGACAAAAGCAGATTTAATCAACGAAATAGCAGAGAAGACCGGTGTAGACAAAGCAGACGTTACTGCTTCGGTGGAAGCATTCTTCACTATTGTGAAAAGTTCAATGTCTAACGGGAATAACATTTACATCCGGGGCTTTGGTAGCTTCATCAATAAAAAGAGGAAAAAGAAAATAGCCCGTAATATTTCGCGCAACACCGCCTTAGTGATTGACGAACACTATGTGCCGAGTTTTAAGCCCGCTAAAATTTTCGTTAACAAAATCAAGAACAGCGAAAAAGTAAAGCTGCACGCTGATAAGTCCTGATCAGTATTGTTCTTTTTTAAATGCTTCGTACCCGTATCATTCTTGTCGTTGTTAGTGTAATTGTCATTACACTCATTTTTCTATTGCCCAAAAGGGTAGTTGAAAATGATCCTAAGCCATTGGCTTCAGACAATACAGTTCCTGACCAAAATCCTCATACAGAGGCGACCTCGGAAGCATCAAAAGCCATAACGGCCCTTCGTCAGCAGTTTTCTGCGGTTTCAACAACCGAAAAAAATGCTACTTTTGCGGATTCTTTGGCTACGCTTTATAATCAAGCCGGCAAGTTTGATAGTGCCGCCTGGTTTGCAGAGAAAGCCGCTGCGTTCTTTAAAACTGTGAAAAGTCAGGTGAAAGCTGGCGATAACTATTACCAGGCCTACACATTTGCCCTTGAACCTTCTAAGCAAGAAGCAATGGCAGCCAAAGCTCAGGAGTTCTATAGTGCCGTTCTGGAGACAGAACCAACAAACCTGGAGGTGAGGAGTAAAATGGCTATGACCTATCTGTCATCAACAAATCCTATGCAGGGGATTATGATGCTCAGGGAAGTGTTGGAAGCAGACCCTAAAAATGAATCGGCCCTATTCAATTTAGGAATGCTTTCCATACAATCAGGCCAGTATGACAAAGCAGTAGACAGACTGAAAGAATTGATTGAGGTGAACCCTCAGCATATACAAGGACAACTGTTGCTCGGTGTTGCTTTTCTAAATCTCGGAAAGAAAAAGCAGGCCCGCGAGCAGTTCGAAAAAGTAAAAGAAATGGATCAGGATCCATCCGTACAGGCAACGGTAGATTCTTATCTGAAGGATTTAAAATAATTGTTCAACCCTCCCCGGCAGGACGGGGAAAAAATCAAAAAAATTATGCCAAGTGGTAAGAAAAGAAAGAAACACAAAATGGCTACTCACAAGCGCAAGAAGCGTTTGAGAAAGAACAGACACAAGAAGAAGTGATAATGTGTCCCCAATTTAATCGGGGATACAATCAGCTATACATTATATACATTAATCCATTTCATTTTGAGTAACGAACTAATTATTAGTGGCGCTCAGGATGGATGCCGTATAGCCTTACTTCGAGATAAAACCCTTGTCGAATTTCACCAGGAAGAAGGTGCCAGCCAATTCACGGTAGGCGATATTTATCTGGGCACTGTTAAAAAAGTAGTGCAAGGATTAAATGCCGCCTTCATTGATGTTGGCTATGAAAAGGATGCCTTCCTTCATTACCTGGATTTAGGACCGCAGTTCAGCTCGTTGAGTAAATTCACCAAGCTGGTTCGCGAGAAGAAAATCTTCGGAAAGCTTGAGAAGTTTAGTCTCGAGCGCGACATCGACAAGCACGGAAAAATTTCCCAGCAACTTGCCAAAGGGCAAGTGATTCCTGTACAAATTGTAAAGGAACCAATCTCGACAAAAGGCCCGCGGTTATCCTGCGAGTTATCCTTGGCCGGAAGGTATCTGGTCATGGTGCCATTTTCAAATTCGGTGAGTGTTTCTAAGAAAATCACCAGCAGTGAAGAACGCAAGCGTCTTCAGCGATTGATCACATCCATTAAGCCTGAAAACTTCGGTGTTATTATCCGTACCGTAGCCGAAGGTGTGGAAGTAGCAGAGCTTGACAAAGACCTGCGTACCCTTGTAAAAAACTGGGAAGAGGGCATCACCCGCTTACCCTTAGCGCAACCCAATGAAAAAATTATTGGGGAACTTGATAAAGCATCTTCTCTCTTGCGCGATCTGTTGAATGAATCCTTTGATAGCATCCAGGTAGACGATAAAAAAGTCTTTGACGATGTGCGCAATTATATCCGCAACATTGCGCCCGAGCAGGAGAAGATCGTTAAGTTTTACAATGGCAAAGTCAAGATATTTGAACAGTTTGGTGTTGAAAAGCAGATCAAATCAGCGTTTGGCCAAACAGTCAGTTTAAAAGGTGGCGGATATCTCATCATTGAACACACAGAGGCACTACATGTTATTGACGTAAACAGTGGCAATAAATCAAATCGTGAAGAGAACCAGGAGACAACGGCACTTTCCGTAAACCTGGAAGCAGCCCGTGAGTTAGCCCGTCAGCTTCGCTTGCGCGATATGGGCGGTATTATTGTGGTGGATTTCATTGATATGAAGAAGATGGATAACAAGAAGCTTATCTATCAAACCATGAAAGATGCCATGGCCGATGATAAAGCCAAACATACTGTGTTGCCGCTTTCAAAATTCGGTCTCATGCAGATCACGCGTGAGCGGGTACGGCCACAGTTGAATATCACAACGAAAGAAGTTTGCCCCACGTGTAACGGAACCGGTAAGATCACAGCGTCCATTTTGATTTCTGATTTGATCGAGAAAAATCTTGATCATCTGTTAGTGAAACAAAATGAAAAATACCTGGTGCTTGCATTACATCCTTACTTGCATGCCTATTTCACCACAGGAATTTTTTCCAAGCGCGTGAAGTGGTTTTTCAAATACAAACGTTGGGTAACCCTAATCAAAGATTCATCCATGGCACTAAACGAATATAAATTCCTGGATAAGGAAGGAGAAGAGATTCAGTTGACGGCCCAGTAATTCAAGACCTGTTAGGTTTAACCCTAACAGGTCTTTTCACTTATCTCCTGAACAATTTTCCCTGATCAACTCGTCCGGACGAACTGTACTTGTAGAAGTATATCTTGTCTTGTAGTCCGGCAGAATTCCAATCAACTTTGTACGATTGACCTTTTTTAACGAGCCCATGAAAGGGTACGGAGATTCTTCTGCCCAGGGCATCGGTTATTTCAATCAGCACATCATCATCTGACGTAGCAGTCCATTCGAAATTTAATCGATCAGTGAATGGATTAGGATATGCATTTACTTTAAGCGATGTACTTAATTCACTGGAAGGCATCTCTTCTGTGGATGCTTCCGGATTTGTAGTTACGACTGGAGCCGCAGAGGACGTTGTATCATTAGCACAAGGATCATCGGATGATGGATCTCCGCCTCCTGTATTATCGCGCTCAAC
>JAKEEN010000147.1 GCA_022616575.1 Flammeovirgaceae bacterium | reverse complement strand
GCGAAAGGCGTTGGCTTTTTTGGATAGAAGATTATAATCATGCGGAAAGAATTAGCGAAGCAGGAAGGTGCCAGAAAAAAATTCAGGGCCACATTTAGCCGATTCGGAAAGAAAACCAGTTATACGGGCTACCCGGAGGAAACAATACTATTGAAAAAAATTACCGACATCCAAACAAACCTGATCATGGCCGACCATATTTGGTTTACTCTAACCAAAGGATTTGAAAAAATTTCGCTCACGGAAGGAACCGTTCTCGAATTTGAAGCACGTGTTAAAGAATACAGCAAAGGGTATGTAAACAAACGCTACGGCATTGCCAGGAGCAGCACAGACTTTAAACTCAGTCATCCAACTAAAATCAGGGAAGTTAAATGATGAGTTAACCTTCTGAACTTCTCTTTAGACTTTGAGAGAGTAAATGTAGAATGCTACTCACGCTTAATGCTTCAACCACAGCAGTCCATTCATTTTGTGTTGGATTACCAATAGCACGCGGTATATGCAGAATTATTAGCCAGGTGAAAATCATCCACCCTCCCAAGGTTGCGGCCAACTTTGCTTTACTATTCATAAGAAGAGAAAAACCTGTTAAAGCCAATGCTGCACCGGCCAGGTAAGTCCAGAAGTATGGACCGGGAATCCAGTTCGGTACCAATAGCTTGACAAAGTCTGCAAACAAAAAATGCTGCACGCCACTGACTAGTAAAAAGAATCCGGTTGAGTATCTACATAGTGATGTCCATAAAACTATTTGACTGGAATGATTTTCTTGGTTGTGGAAGAAAACCGCCACGAGCAAAGACCCTGAACCGATGGTTAGCGCTTTGCCCGCACTGGTCAATGAAAAACCATAATCCAAGCGTGAAATTACTGCGTAAACATTTTGAAGTCCTGACCAAAACAAAATTACAATTGCTACACCAATTAATGCCTTAACTGGTTTCACATTTAAAACAACTAAAAGACCCGTGACAGCGAATAGTACCCCACTCAAATAAGCAAACACCAACTCGCCAGGAAGCCATGATGGCCACGCTGGCGGACGCCCGGCTACAACACGATTAAAAATAATTTGAAGAAACCCGAATGCCATGATCGACATAGCATAAGAGAAGGTTGAAATTCTCACCGTCAGGTTCATCTCTGTCTCGGCAAGCAAATGCACCAATACACTTTTTAGGAGTATGATTTATTTTCTAAAGGCGCTAAACACAAAGTCAGTAGGCTTTGTCTTCGCATGACAATTGAAACATTTTTGTTTTGATAGATTTAGAATGTTCCGTTCAGTAAGACTGTTTTTGTTAAATTCTTCAAATCCCCAACCTCCCGTAGAGTCATACCGCAAACTATCTTTGACCATCACATCGATAAATTTGCGTTCGCCTTCCACAATGTCGGTGTTGGGTTCTGTTTTAATTTCTAAGAGATCAAAGACTATAACAGACCCATCCGGAAATTTTCCGGATACATACCCTTTCATAGCCAGGTCATTAGCATAGATATGATGCATGCCTCTAAATCTCATAAACGGATTTTCGTGCCCAACAATAGCAGTTTTAACGTGCGCCCAATGACGATACCCTTCAGGATACGGAACTTCCCCATAATCGGATATATTGTTAAAGGAAATATACATTAGACTTGAGCAAATGATTGCCAGCGAAAAAATTCTTAGCATAAGAGACTACCTGGCAACCGAATGCGTGCTATAAAACCTACTGGCTAAAAAAGAAAGTGGTAATCCTATCGCTCCCATGAGGATGAGTATGGCTTTAATGGCTCCCGCCAGTTTGAATGAAAGAGGCGGAACATTAGAAAGCGGCAATACAATTTGAGACATACCAAGCCAAACGAATAATCCATATGCCAGTCCGGTTAGTACTCGGTTCTCTGAGAGAGCACTTATTCGCGGATACGCCAGAAAGAAAATGGTTGACCAGATGGTGGCAATGCAATAATGGAAGAACAATCCCAGGAACGAGTACATTAATCCTCCCGTCAGGGCTTTCTTACCAAATACTCCGCTGGCAATAAATTTCCACATGTTCAACGGGTCTCGTCCATTGATCATGGTTTGCACTGATGCTGCCATTATATCCAGCGTCCCTACGATTAATCCTGCCACCAATATGGCCTTGACAAGATTCGCGTTTTGGTTTTCTGATGTGTTATTCTCCATAGTTTTTTTATTCGTTAGTCTTTGCTTTATGAACCGGAATTTGAAATGCCGAAATAATTTTCATGGACCTCGGTTGCTGCACGTACAAGACAATTTCCATATTTTCGGGCGCCAATCTTTCGGCAGGCTTCAGTAAAAACTGATCCTGCTTTTTTAATTCACGGGTCGTAAACTCGCGAACCACATTGAAATGCCTGAGGGTGCGACTTTTGTTTTCACCGCGGGTAATTTTCCGTTCGCTATTTTTCTCGATAATCGCGATGTTGAGTAATTCCCTTTTAGGTTCTTTATTCAGTTCATAAGAAATCGTAATCCCTTCTTCTGTGAGATTCGCGGTAGCAACCAGCGAGTATGAGTTTGCTGCGTTCTCCATCTTGATAAGTGCATTGCGAAAGCCTACGGGGTTTGAGCCGACAAACTCTACCTCGCCATTCACAATAGCCTGGGGTGTATATAGCTGAGGTAACTTTAACTGTGCCTGGTATTTTCTCTGCCTGACGGTATAGGCCTCATTACTGAAGGAGTCAATCCAACCCATGCGGTTCCAATAGGTGACATGAAAAGCAAGAGCGATAAACGGTTTACCCTCGCCCTGCCGGATATCACTCATCTCTTTTAACAACTCATCGGCAGCCGGACAACTGGAACAGCCTTCTGAAGTAAAAAGCTCAACAATAGTTAACGGTGTATCCGGTTGCTGTGCTATTATTGAACCGGGTAGAAAGCAGACAATGCTTGAGAGAAAACAGAATCTTAGATATTTCATTTTCATAAACGGATCAGGTAAAAGAACAGGCTGCTCTGTGAGGAACAACCTGTTAACCTAAACAACCTATTGAAAGAGTGTGGTTTTTACAAATAGTCCCGGAATTGGACTGGGAGTACTTGTGTTTGAATTAATTTCGTTTTGTGAGTACAAAAATCGCTGAGGCATTTGTGTTCCAGAATTAGGCGGAACCCCGACAGCATTATTGGTTCTTCTTATTTCGTTAAATACTTCAATCTGGCCGTAGAGCGAAACATACTTTTCTTCCAGGATCTCGCGAAGCAGTGCGTCTGCATCGGCTATGCTATCTGCATTCTCAATTCCACCGGGGGCAAAATCAGCATCTATAAAATCTGTATACGTGCCGGCAGGGAACGCAGTACGCAGCAAGGCTCTGTGCATATTAAGTGTCGTTACGCCTGCAGTTACTCCATTAAGGCGCGTCTCACATTCTGCTGCAATAAGCTTAGTCTCATAGGCGGTCATCAGCGGAAAACTTGCGGCAGAACCAAAGAAGCCGGTAGACGATACCTTTAAATCATAGTTTGGTGAAGTACCTGTATAATAAAGATTGAATCGGGCAGTCTCTGTTGTATTTGCATGGTTGCGATTGGTTGCAGATGCCGGATCAAGTTTTTGGGCAAGAAAAGCATTCTTTGCTGTCATGTAACCAACCCGCTGTCTTTGATGAAAATCATAATAAATATTTCTATTCTGATCATTGACCGTTCCGTGCGGGGCCATCAGGTTATTGGCCGTTACATCAACTCCTAAATTGGCAGCTGCAAGGGCTCCTGAATAATCTTTTTTATACAACAGGTAACGCGCCTTTAATGAATTGGCCACTTTTATCCATTTGGAAGCACTACCAGGAAGTATAACACCGGGTGCGCCACCGCCACTTAAAAAATCTCCGTTTAAATTTCCAACACCAGAATTCAGGTTAGCTATAGCTTCATCCAAAAGGGTGATAAGATTATCAATTACCTGATCTTGTGGGTCATACTTCGGATTTGGAAATTGTGCGGTATTGATCGCTTCATTATAGGGAATATCGCCCCATAATGTTGCTGCAGTACCCATGATGTGTGCTTCAACTACCTGAGCTGCACCCAACGTGAGTCGATTATTAAGGGTTATTGCTTTTGCTTGCGCAATCCGTGATTGCTTAAACACAAATGCGTAAACATTCCCCCACGGGCTGTCAGAATTGGTTGATGCAATGTCATAGTTATAGATGGGAATATACTGTCGGTCTGAACCTGTGAAATAGCCAGACCATAATCCGGATAACCTGGCCATTTCACCTTCCAATGTACTCATGTATTCAACCTGCATGCCCGTTACCACTAAGGCAAGGTCTGCATCGGTTGGGCGTGTCGGGTCAATCTCATTCACGCCTTCCACAAATGATTCGCACGATGCCATGCCGAGAATCATTATTGCTGTATATATAAATTTAAAATGTTTCATGGTTTTAAAAATTTAATGTCAGACATCAATAACTGATTTTGATGGAAAAGACCCACGACTTGGTAGCCGGGTTATTGAAGTAATCTAACCCACGTCCATTCGTAGGCCCGGTTAGGTTCGTCTCCGGGTCATTGCCCTTGAAGTCAGTCCATAAAAAGAGATTACGGCCCGTAATAGAAAAATCTACCGAACTTATTTTAGTAGCTTTCTTAAAAGCTGCTGAGTTTAAGGAATAGCCAAGAGATAATTCTCTCAGGCGTGTCCACTGGGCACTTTCAATAAACTGGGAGCCTACCGCTCCAAAGCCGCCTCCCAAACTGGTGTACCAGGCTTCATCAATAACCACATCACCTTCGCCAAAGTTGGTTATGTATCCACGGATCGTGTAGCTTCCATCTGCATTGGGTGCATATGGATATCCGAAATCGCTCGGCCCGGTACCATAGTTTGCTATAGTGTTCGTGTAGTTTCTTAAAGCGGCTGCCTGTGCGGCTGATATCGTTACTTCGTGATCAGTATCGGCATGGGTTCCAAATGTAAACATCGCACCACGCGTACCTCCCCATATGTCGCCACCATGCGAATGTTCAAATAAAACGTTTACTGTAAATCCTTTAAAAGAAAACACACTACCAAGACCGCCCCTCCAGTCGGGATTTGGATTTCCGATAACGCTTTCAACATTATTTTGCTGCGGAAATCCATATTCATCAAGATCCATATTACCGTTTGCATCTCGCAAAAAATCGACTCCCCATAACACGCCCACAGGCTGGCCAACCACGGCCCGTGATGACACTCCGGTAAATCCGGTTAGGAACAAAGACTCTGTACCCGAAAGGCTGGTGACTTCATTGCGAATACGCGACCAGTTGCTGTACAAGTTCCATTTGAACCCACCTATTCTTATTACATCACCACCCAACTCCACTTCTATCCCTTTATTTTCAAGCGTGGCGGCATTGCCAACTTTGTTTGTGAAGCCAGTAGAAGGTGCAAGGCTCACAGGCAACAGTACATCTTTCACTTCGTTGGTGAAATACGTAATGCCTAAATTGATTCGATCTTGTACCAACCGAAAATCTCCTCCAAACTCAAGTTCTGTCTTAACCTCAGGCTTCAACAAAGAATTACCTTGCACACTGCTCTGCTCATATCCTCCACCATAAGCAGATGAATTAACAACAGAACTCCAACTTTCACCATAAACAGCAGGGTTGTAATACGTAACCGTGTTATACGGGCTCGGTTGTGTGGCTACTTTTCCAAAGCCAGCGCGTAGTTTTCCGAAGCTTAGTATTTTGCTTTCCAAACCAAATGTTTTGGTGAACTGCCAGGCCACATCCGCAGATGGATAAAAATATGTTGGACTTTGATCTCGTCCATACGTAGAAGCACTCTCAGACCGACCCGTTAAATTCACAAATACCTGATCTTTCCATCCGGCATTAGCGGTTGCATATACCGCTCCAGTCCGTTGTTGAGCATATGCATTGAAGGGTACACGGTTTGTGCTGGTGGCATTATTCAAATTGAGAGGCACATTATCGGTGATGGTGAATGCGCTAGTAGTACCGCCCACATTATCGGATGTCCGTTGGTTGGCATTGATACCGACTAAGGCACCAACTATCCAATCCGCAGTAAGCTCCCAATTTCCTCTTGCAAAAAAATCTGCATTGAACTGTGTTTCCCTTGGCGTTTGAAGTTGTAACTGACCTGTGTTGACACTACCTGCTGAATTAACCGGAAAAAATACCTGGCGCCTGTCAGAATAATGATCAACACCAAAGCGACCCGTAAATGTTAACCAATCTGTTGCATTTATATCTACCTGTGTACTGGCAATAAACCGGTCTACTTCTGATTTATCTTTATTATTGTTCATCACCCATACCGGGTTGTCGTAAGTTGGGTCTGCCCTTCGGCCAATGTGGTTTCGATAACTTCGCTGACGATTAATAAATCCAAGACCGGCCGCATCAAAATACGTTCCTGTGTAATAGCTGTTGTCAAAATCCGGAGCTGTTCGTAGCCCTCCAAGAAATAATCCATTCAGGTTTGATCCCTGTTGGATTCGATTGGATACAATCCGGGAATAGGAAATATTGGTACCTAGTTTAACAACCGGGTTAAGTACCTTTTCGCCATTTAGTTTAATTGAAGTACGATGAAAATCGCTATTGTTTTTAACAATCCCTTGTTGATTCATATCGCCAATGCTGAGGTAGAAACTTCCATTTTTATCGCCCCCGCTTAATGAAATGTTGTGGTCCCAGTAATGGCCACGCCCGAAAATGGCATCGTATTGATCGAACGTTTCTCTTGAATTTTTACCGCCATGAACGTTACCGGCAGGATCAAAATCACTCGTTAGCACAGGATAGAACATCCTGCCGTCCGGTGTCTGAAAGTACCCAACATAGCGGGGATCTGAAGGGTCAGAGATTACAACATCTGCTCCGCCTGTTCTATCAGCTATTTTATCACCGAATGCATATGGCAAGCCGGTAGCTGAACCAAACAGAGCATCCCCTAACGCATTTGTGTAATAGTATCCTGATGCTCCTTGTCCCCAGGAACGTTGCATCGGATGCTTCGCCAAAATATCGTCTGTAGAATATGAGCCGCTGTAACTAAGGTTAATCTTTCCTTCACCCGCTGAACCTTTTTTTGTGGTGATCATAATAACACCATTGGCCGCTCGCGATCCCCATAAGGCGCTTGCACTTGCTCCTTTCAACACTTCAACAGTTTCAATATCATTTGGATTGAGATCGTTTAAGCGCGACTGTTGTGCCACACCGGCTACCCCCATCGGTGGCGTGGTGTTGTAGATGGGCACCCCATCAACAATAATTAAAGGTTGAATACTACTGGTGATGGAACTCTGACCTCGTATCTGAATGTAGGAACCCGCCCCTGGGTCACCGGTAGAGCGATTGATATAAACACCGGCTGCCTTTCCTGAAAGTCCGTTAATCAATGTTGGCTCGCCAGAATTTTTTAAGGCAGCGCCTCCAACTTTTGAGGTAGCCGAACCTAATCTATCCTTGTTTACTTCAATGCCTAATGCAGTTACAACAACCTCAGACAATTGTGTTACGTCCAGTGAAAGCGCAACATCAATTACCGTACGGTCACCTATCTGAACTTCCTGTGTTTGAAGGCCGATAAATGAATAGATTAAAGCACCGCCTGAAGCCGGAACACTTAAAGAGTATTCGCCATTGGCGTCAGTCACCGTGCCTGAAGCCGTGCCTTTAACTAAAACATTCACACCGGGTATGGCAGAGCCATCATCGGTGGAAGTTACTTTACCCGTTACAGTGCGTTCCTGCCCTTGAGCAGCGAACCCTATTGCTGCAAGCCAAATGACCAGTAAAAATTTCCTCATACATTAATTGGTTTTGGTTAAACATAAATTCAAACCGGTTTTATCCGATTGGTTCAAGTAAACCAAATCTCTCACTGGCTTATGTGGTTTGTCTACGTTTGGCGATAACAGATTATCAGATAGGGCATGTCAGCTGACTAATGCAATTCAACAGGAGCAAACACGTATCTGTAAATGATTATTCACCATTTGTTAGCGTCTGCCGTTATGATAAGGGACACTAGAATTGTAAATGAAAATCAAACTTTAAAAAAAGCAGAATGCATTCGTTAGTCGGAATTACTGATTCATACAATGGAATGCTACATTGAGCATTTGAATAACCCAGATGGGGTATTTATTTTCTAATTTTGCAAACTACTTATTGACGATGCGATTCATCAACACCCTTATTTACAGCAATCAGACTGGCATCAGAATACTTCGCCACACCTTGTTTTGGATAGTTGATATTTTCAACTGGCTGGTAGTTGTGTCGCTAAACAAAGAGATCACGTTTCGGGAATTGTATTTTGTCCTTCTTACGATTCCCCTGGCGATCATTACCTCCTATTTCATCATGTACTACCTCTTGCCGAGGTTTTCAAACGATCAACCCAAGGCCAAACTTTTCCTGATGGTACTCGGTGTGCTCGTTCTGTTAGGTGTGGTATTACGGATCTATAAAGTTTACTTTGTTTTTCCTTTACTTGACGGAGTTGAACCGGGAGCTCCCGACTTACTGAGTTTAGGGAGAATCATCAGCGAAGTATTTTACTGGCTGGGGGTTATTTGTATGGCTGTTGCCATTAAACTGATTAAAAGCAAAACCGAACTTCAGCAGAAAAATGAGCAACTGCTCAGCGAAAAGAGAGTGGCGGAATTGAGTTTTCTAAAATTGCAAATGCACCCTCATTTTTTGTTTAATACATTGAATACGCTCTATTCAGAAACCATTCAAAACACAGAAAAAGCTGGCATGGTGGTTATGCACCTTTCTAACCTGTTACGTTTCATTCTGGAAGAATGCAATAAGCCGATGATTTCTTTAGAAAAGGAAATCAAGGTGATTAAAGATTACATTGAACTTGAAAAATTAAGGCACGGCACGCGACTGAATGTAAACCTGCAGGTGCCAGAATCGAATAACGGAATTTTATTATCGCCCCTTTTATTTCTGCCGTTTGTTGAAAACAGTTTTAAGCATTCATTGAGTCATGTTCGCGGGCCCGTGACTATCGACATACAGATTGGCCTGACTGATGACAGCCTGCACCTGATGGTTGAAAATGATCGCACAAGGAATCATATAATCAATGGGTTCCCTTCGGGAAAAGGCATTACCAATATCAAGCGCCAGTTGGAGTTGCTGTATGGTAAAGGGCATCATTTAACCATCAGCGAATCTGAGAAGAAGTACAGAATTGAGCTAACCATTCCATCCAAAAATAATCTCATTCATGGCTAAGGTAACATGCATCATTATTGAAGATGAAAAACCGGCACAAGAGGTTTTAAAATCCTACATCAGCAAAACCGACTGGTTGTCGCTTGCATCGGTCTTCGAGGACGCCATAGAAGCCATGGATTTTCTCAAAAAAAATGAAGTGGATTTAATTTTTCTTGATATTCAGATTCCCGGTATCAGCGGTATCGAATTTTTGAAAATACTGAAGAACAGTCCGCAGGTGATCATTACCACCGCCTTTTCTGAATATGCACTGGATGCTTTTGAACTGGATGTACGCGACTACTTAAAGAAGCCGTTTTCGTTCGACCGTTTCCTGAAGGCCGTCAATCGCATTGCGCTCCAACCCGATCCCTCACAAATTCATCAGCTTGAGCCGCGCACAAATGCAGAGCAGAGCTTTGCTTTTTTTAATGTTAACAAAATGATGGTGAAAGTGTTGTTCAGCAACATTCGCTACATAGAAAGCATGCGCGAGTATGTGTACATCCACCAGGAAAATGAAAAGATTGTTACTAAAATCGGGATCAGCGAAATTGAAAAACTGCTGGGCGGAAATTTTCTGCGAACTCACCGATCCTACATTGTCAACATAGACAAGGTATCGGCTTATAATGCCGAAGAAATTTTTGTAGGGAAAACATCCCTTCCTATCGGCACGAATTATAAAAAATTAGTGGGGATGATGTTGAATCGAGGAAACACATTGGCTTGATCCCAAGACTCATTGATGGCCCGGCCTATTGGCATTTAAAAAAAATCCTATCCGGAATCAAACACTGTAAACTACCTTCTAATTCAGAACGCTCATTTGAATGACCAAACTATAGTTCATCTAGTCTAAGACCGAATTACTCCCGATTTATTTAAGTTTTGATAGATATTTGGAGAGGTCAAAAAAAGCAAAAACCTCCTAAACATTGCGCTTGGGAGGTTTTCTGTAACTTGTTGATAACCAAGTGATCCCGCTGGGATTCGAACCCAGGACCCTTACATTAAAAGTGTAATGCTCTACCAGCTGAGCTACGAGATCAAAAACTTGTCGCTATTTTTAGCCGTTTTTAACGAGGGCACAAAGGTAACACGATATAAAAAATATGCAAAGACTGATTTTTAAATTTCTCATTATTCCCAGTCTCATTTTTCTACACGTAACATGTTTTGCTAAAGAGCCGGTTCACCAAATAAAAAAAGCTGACTCACTCTTTACGGCCCGTCAATTCACGCAATCGTTCGCCCTTTACCAACAATCGTTTGAAGCGGGCTTTTATACGCCAGGCATGCTTCTAAAAATGGCTTTCATAGAAGAGGGGCTTTCGCATAAAGCAAGTGCCATGTACTACCTCAACCTTTACTACCTGGCTACCCGCGATTCTGAAGTCTTGACTAAAATGGAAGAATTGGCTTCTAAGTTTAACCTCTCAGGCTACAGGGTAGATGACGAATCGAGATTTATCAGCTGGTACCAGCAATACCAGTTCATGATTTCGATGGTTCTGGTTGTACTTGTCTTCTTACTTTTGGTAATCACTTACGTTCAAAAACGAAAACAAAAAACTCCATACACTGCCTGGATTACCATGGTGATTGTTATACTGGGGCTAGCGGGTAATCATTTTATTGGATCGTCTCTTCAGTTTGGAATTTTTGTCAATCCTCAGACTTATTTAATGAGTGGCCCCTCTGCGGGTGCTTCTGTAGTAGCCATAAGCGATGAAGGGCACCGCGTACTGATTGATGGAAAAAACGATGTATGGTACAAAATCGATTGGAGCGGAAAGGAAGCGTATGTGAAAACGCAGTCCCTTCGATTGGTCTCACTTTAAAACCTTACAGACAAAGATCCTTTGTATTCTCTGTTCGAGAATGTGAGATAATAGTAATACACTCCCGCTGCCTGATCTTGGGCATACCATCGGAAATCGCGTTTAAAACTTTTGAAAACTTCACGTCCCCAACGATTCATAATGCGAATACCTACAAATTGTCCGCGACAATTATCGAGTGGTAATGAAAAGTTTTTAACGTTTTCAGGCACATCGCACAGGCTGCCTGGTTGAGCTTCAAAATTCTCCATGGCGAAATAATCATTACATCCATCGCCATTGGGTGAGATAAAGTTAGCGGGTAAAAAATCCACTTCATCGTTTTCATAATCTTTAATAACCACATCAATCTTAACAGTATCTGTCAACTCGCTAAAACAACGATCGTCATTAACTACAAATAGAAAACGATACTGATTTTGAAAAACACTCTCTTCAAAAATGTTACACGAAGGTGTCCATTCAAATGTACCATCTGCTGAACTGATGCCCGAAGTAGCGCTGAACTGATAATTCGCGGGAGGCGTATTTTCTGTCTCAATAGCCGGAAGGGTTATTGAAACAACATCTTGCGGATTGATGTCTGCATCTTCTCCTGCTAAACCGAGCTTAAGAGTTTGATCATGAAACAATTCAACGGAATTATTAACAAGCTCAAGATCGTTGAGTGATGTGATGGTTAAATCAGGGGAATCATTATCAGGAGGGAGTACCTTCACTACCACATCGAGCGTGTCAGCCTTATAGAAACGACATTTGTTCGTTGTGTCAATAACTATGAATTGGAATTCAAATTCATCTTTTACACTCAAATCCACCATTGAACAATCCAGGCTCCAACTAAACGGTGTGGTCACGAAGCCGCTTCCAAAGGGTTGCTGCACCTGCACACCAACATTTCCCGGATTGAAGTCCTTTCCACCCACTTTTAACTTGATCACATCCTGATCTGAATCAGAAGCGTGGACGTTAAAATTAAGCGTTTCAAAAATTTTTACCTCCGTATAGACAGAATCCTCATTCACAATAGGTGTTAAGTCAGAATCGATTAGTGGATCGGCATTGCCGGGAAGTTTTATTCGGAGTCGAAAGGTTGTTGGTGTTTGATTATTTATTCTGCACTTGTCATTATCATCAACAATTACCTGGATATTAAACTCAGTTTTTTGTGTAAAGTCATAGACATCGCAGCGTGAATCCCAAATCAGATTTGATTGGTACTCTCCTGGCACTTGGCCTATCACATTGTATTCCATTCCAACGTCTTGAAACAGGAATCCATCATTTACCAATCCGATAGTAAGTGTATCGCCATCGTCATCGCGCGCAATAATATCCCAATCAATAAGGTCGCCTTCATTTACAAGTACATCGATGAAAGTCTGATTGACAAAATACGGTACTTGATTGGGAGGCGGCTGAATATCCACTGAAATTCTCAACGTATCAAACAATGGCAACGCGCAGGCATCATCATAAGCAACTATTCCAACTTGGTAAGGAGCACCCTGAATAAATGGACATTCAGGAAAACAAATATTGAAAATAACCGAAGAATTATCGGGCGTCAATAGTGCTGAGGTTATCTCAGGCAATACATCACTTACATCGGCCCGGAAATTAAGAGGTATAGCTTTGATGCGAACTCGTTCTTGAAAATTTTCAGTTTCTTTTAACGCATCCGTATCGGTAATCCGAACCTGAATGCAGCGCTCTTCATCTGCAACAGAATTTGTAAATGAAACTGACATATAATCTTTATGTGTGAATGATGCTTCATTCGATTTTTTACCAAGAATAAGCGGAGGATCGGGCACCGGACAATTATCAACCACCAGCATTTGAAAGTCCCTGCGCACTTCTCCAATCTTCACACCCTTCCTGAACTCATCTACTTTCACTGCAAAAACATACAAACCGGGAGTGGTAGGACTCACTGTCAGCAATCCATCGGCACTTACTTCCAAATCGGGGTCACCATTTAAAATATTATCTAGACTAAAACCAGGTTTCCAAATTACAGTCGGAAATGGCCACGCTCCAGGGCCATTGGCCGGAATAGCTACAGGGTCCTTTGTGCTCAGGGGTTCTACAATCGAATACGCCAATGAATCTCCGTCATCATCAGTACCAGCAAAATCAGCATAATAGAAACGCTTACCAGGACAAGCATAATCATTCAGTGGTGGAAATAAACGTGGTGATGAATTGATAAACTGCTCACCGTTTACCTCTACGGGCGGAAACTGAAGAAAAAAAGTCTGGCCGGCATATTT
>JAKEEN010000146.1 GCA_022616575.1 Flammeovirgaceae bacterium | reverse complement strand
GTCCTGGCGCAGTGTTTCAATAGCTTCGGCTGCCCGTTGGTCGGGTGACTTTTCAAATAATGCATGATCGTTCTTACATGAAATAAGAGCACTTAAAAAGAAAAATATGAAAACAACTCTATTCATTAGTTCAGTTTGTTCTGAATAATCTCTCGCACCAGCAGTAGGTCAACACCGGTTACTTGTTTATAATGGGCTACAATCGCATTATACTTTGTCCTTATTTTTGCTCTGCCTTCATTACGAGCCTCGCATTCGGCATCCAGGCAGTTGGTTTCATCATTAATATAGTTATCGTAAAAGTCAGGGTCGTATAGAAAGAAAGCCACAGTTTCTGCAAAGTCTTCATTAAAAGAACTGGTACCGTAAGGTGATACAAATCCGCGTTGCAGGGCTTCTTCCTCTGATAAGTTATACCATGAACCGGCAGAAGTGTAACCATCAGGTGAAATCTGTTGAAAGTTTGAAGGAAGATTATACCGTTGGTGCACGATGTGAGCAAATTCATGGTAGATAGTACCCAGTTGGCGAAACACCCAGTCCTGATTTGCTATGTCAATGTCATTTACTTCTGTGAGTGTAATTCGGGCACCCGCATCGGCAGTACCCAGTGTAATGGTACCATCTTCATTAAATATAGAGGAACCAATAAAAACAACTTCTGCAGGAACGTGTGTTCTGAAAAACTGCCCTCCATTCGGAACACTTATGTAAGGGTCAATCCAAAACTCATTTAAAAACTCAAGCATGGGTATAACCACTTCGCGACTGGGCGGAGACACGCGTTTGGTTTGATCCACATACCGGTCAACAAACTTATACCGTACGGCAACCCCGTACCGGTCAATAAAATTCTCCTGGATGTATTGATCGATAGTATCCGTTGAGGGAGTCACCTCCTCCATCGGAACGTTCAATTTTTCTTCTTCATAACAGGCAATGAAGGCAATCAACGTTAAGAGAATTAATATGTGAGCAGTAGTTCTTTTCATAAAATCATGTTAACGAGGATTTGGCTCTAACCCCCCCACATCAATGGCCGCCTGTGGTATTTGTAAAACTTGACGCAAGTCATTGCCTTCCAGGGTGATTACATTCCCACTTTCAGTCAAGTGATCCACTGGAAAACCAAATCTCTTAATATCAAACCATCTTATTCCTTCGTGAATAAATTCCTTCCTTCGCTCATCAACTATAAAAGACAGAACGGCAATTTCATTGTTCGTAGTCTGATAGTAATTCCTTAGCGATGAAAGAGAAACAATGGGCTTTTCTTCGTATCGCTTATTAATATAAACCTGCAGGTCCGCCAAGGCTGTTGAGTAATTTCCAAGATAAACATTGGCTTCTGCCCGGTTCAGTAAGACTTCTTCACCACGGAATGCCGGCATGATGGTGTAGTTCAATCCAACATTGGAAGTGAGGCTTGACCGTTCGAAAAGAAATTCATACTTACCAACTGCCACTCCGTTAGTTCCTCTTACAAAAAGCGGGTACCGGTCACTTCTTCGTAAGTCAGTTGCACTCCATGGATTTTGCAGGTACAAATTATCGATCAAATCAATGTCGGGCCAAAAGCCTACGGTTACGTGTGCATTGGTGATGTTGCGAATCAATAGCAAATTACTTGGATCATCGGGCGATGTAAAAAGTCTTAGAAATTCTTCTGTATCAGAATAGGTATCAAGAATAGTGGGCAGATCCTTCATGAAAATATCCGGATCATCGCCCAACATTTCTGAGCTGTAATTAATGCAGTTATCGGGATCATCGCGGAAAAGATAAAACCGCGATGCAAAAGCCAGTGCCGCATTTCGGGTGAAATGATATTTACCGGAATTGGAATAGTACCGCCCGTCCACCAACCGTAAGCCTTCTTTTAAGTCTCTTTCAATTTTGTCGTAAACCTCCTCGACCGTATGACGGTTATATTTTTTAATGAATTCTCTTTCAGGTTCCTCAACGTAGGGAATGCCCGGGTCATTCAAAGCAGTCTGACGGTTGTAGTGCCTGGCAAAAAGGTTAACAAGCATAAAGTGTCCATAGGCGCGTGTCAACAAGGCTTCAGCACGAACAGCATCCTTTCTGGATTGCTCTCCGGGTAAATTATCAATAACAGCTAGCACTTCGTTGGCATGGGCAATCGCATCGTATGTGGCTGTCCAGAAATAGGTAGGGGTATCCTGATTGTCGGGAGTGATATCTTCCCATTGGTATGCCTGCACATGTTCCGGGAGTTTAAACGTGCCTAACGTATACGTAACGTTGTCGCCCATCCAATCAGTAAATGTATAAGCAGAACTTGAGTATGCATTGGTCAGCAGTTTAGCTGCTTTTTCAACGGTATCTAAGTCTACACGGTTGTCAGGATTCTTTTCAAGGAATTGATCGCAACTCGCAAGCATCAAAAGGAGAGGAGTAAGTAAAACGATGTTTTGTATTAACTTTTTCATTTGTTTCATTGCTAAAAACCTATCGATAATGCTGTGGTGATCAGTTTTGGTTGAGGTAATGCAACTCCCCCTGCAGAAAAAAATTCCGGGTCTTGCCCATTTAATTTTGAGTCTGAGTAAAGTAGAGCGAGGTTCTGAGCCTCAACTGATATAGAGGCATTCGCTGCCCCGATTTTCCTTACCCATCGGGCCGGCACAACATAGCTCAACCGAACAGTTTTTAATCTGATGTAGTCACCATCAGCAACGCGCACGGTACTTTTATTGTATAAGTCATAAGCAGCAAGAAAATCGGGGTTGCCTGCTTCCACGGTTCTCTTGTCCAGGATAACGGGTATATTGGTTATAGCTTCATCGCCAGGAACTACCCAACGATTCACAAAGCTTTTTGATAAAGAAGAAAAATCAGTGTAACGCGGACTATACGCATCATCGAGTCTGATTTTATAATCAAACTTAAAGGAGAGAAATATGTTGAGAGAAAAATTCTTGTAATTAAAAATATTACCGAGGCCACCAGCGCCACGAGGTTCAGCAGGGCCTTCGTACTTTAATACTTCTTTTATATTATTTCTGTCTTGCAGGTCGAAGTTGTAAACAATTTGTCCTTCCTCCCCATAATAAGTGGGAATACCCTGCGCATCAAGACCTGCAAAATTAGTAGAAAATAACCCTCTTCGGGGGCCACCCAAAACGGCTGCACCTCCCTGAACAATGGCATCGCCTAGTCGAGGATTAAATTCTAAGCGGGTAATTCGGTCCCGGCTATATCCGATATTGAATGAAGTGCCCCACGAAAAATCTCCGAGTTGCATGTTCCTTGTATTGAGTAAAAACTCAATACCGTTAGATTTCATATCAGCATAATTTCCGGTCTTGTACGCGTTGCCACCCACGCCACTGGTTTGTAAAATGCCGATCAGATCATACGAGCTGCGTGTATAAAAATCGACTGTGCCGGTAAATCGATTACCCATCAGTCCGAAATCGAAGCCTATATTAAACTCTTTAAGTTTTTCCCATGTCAGGTTTCGGTTTTCGAGGTCTTGTATGAACAGATAACTTTCAACATCCGTGGGCCGGAGGGTCACTGCCGATCGAATATTTAAAAGCGCACTTGTATTGGGGCCCAGGTTAGCGGAGAGTCCGTACGTGGCTCTTAGTTTAAAATAATCCAGCCATGAAAAATCGATAAATGATTCCTTGTCAAGATTCCATGCAGCACTCACATTCCAGGTGGGGAGGTAACGCGAGTTTCTGCTCTTGCCGAGACGATTTGAACCATCATAGCGAATGGTACCATTAAAAACATAGGTATCGTTTAAAGAATAAGCAGTATTAATGAACAAGCCTGCAAAGCGTTCGTAGTCAACACCCAATGCGTATGTTTGAATTCCCTGCCGGTTTAAGAATTCTATCATGGCAGGATCGAGGTTTACGATGCCACCATTTTCGTAAACTACACCAATGCCATCTACCCGCTGACTTTTTCTATCCGTATATTTAATTTCAAGTCCCGCTAACACATTGAATTTGTGAACTGTGTTAAGACTGTGCGACCAATCAAGACTGTTCCTTAGGTAGAAGTATTTTAGTTCATCGGTAGTTACATTGTTAAATCCTCCTTCAGGTAAAATTACTTTGGGTTGTGAGGTTGGATCATCGGGATCACGAAAGAGTAGGGGATTTGCCTCCTGAATATATTGAGTGTCATCAGCCCGGTATGCTTCGGCCTGGTTCGACCGTTCATGAATAACATGCTCCCGTTTTGTAGTGGCATAACGACCCTGAATAGCGCTTTTGAAAGTCAGGTTATCAAGGATTTTAAAACTCACATCAGCCTGAGTAGACATATCGGCCACGTTGATGTTGATGAAATTCAGGCGCAGTTCTTCAAGTATATTGAAAGCAGCAAAGTTACGCCTGAAGTATTCCAGATTCCCCTCATTATCAAATGGCCGAATCGACCGGCTTGTATTCAATGCATAGCTCAATGGATTAATATCAAAGTCTCTTCTGAAACGCCCTGTGATAGGATCAAAATCCCGGTTTTGTGTACCAGGCGCGCGCTGTTCGCGGAAGTTGGCATTTAATTTCAGATCGAGGGAAAATCTTTCTGAGAAGAAAAAGCTGTTTTTTGCTGATACTGAATACCGTTTTACATTATCGGCAATCGTCTGGCCGTTATCTTTTAAGAAGCTTAGTGAATAGTAACTATTGTGTTTATCATTTCCTGAGGTAAGACTTATGGAGTGTTGCTCTTGCAATGAATAATCATAGAATAAGACATCAAACCAATCTGTATTGGCATTTTCATATTGATTGAGAAATACTTCATTGAGTGTTCCGTCAGGCCCCCAGTCAAGTTCATGTTCTGAAATGAGCGTAAACATTTTTCCAAGCACCCCGTAATTTTGGGCGCGCACAGAAGTGGTAATATCAATCAATCCTTTTTCGTACAATTCGCGGTACACCGACATCTCATCGGCAGAATTCATAATGTCGAATTGTTTATAGGTAGGCCGCAGGTGAATGGAGAAGTTGCCGGTGTAGTTTACTTTTGTAGCTCCACTCTTTCCCCTTTTAGTTGTGATTACAATAACACCATTCTTCGCGCGTGTTCCATAGAGTGCTGTGGCTGAGGCATCTTTTAGTACCTGAAAGGATTCAATGTCATCCGGATTGATCCCTGCAATCGAAGAAGCTGTCAAGGTATTGGCATTACCCGTTATGATATCATCAGCATTGACCTGATTCAAATCTTCGAGAATAACTCCATCAACAACCCAGAGTGGTTGAGTATCACCATTAATGGATGTATTGCCGCGAATTCGAACCTTCGGATTGGTTCCAAAGGTACCCGAAACATTATCGACAGTTACACCGGCCACTTTTCCCTCCAGCATTTGACTCGCATCCGTCATACCCGTAGTTCGTAAATCGATCATTTTAAGATTGACTGCAGATCCCGTAAATAATTTTCGCTCAACTTCCTGGAAACCGGTAATTACAATCTCATCTAATTGCAGTGTTTCTGGCTGCAGTTGGATATTGATGATAGTACGCTGCCCAACAATAACCTCTTGAGTTACAAATCCGATAAACGAAAACTGGAGTGTATCTTCCGGTGAGCGAATTATTAATTCAAAAGCTCCAGAATTATTTGTTATAGTACCGCTGCTTGTATTTTTTATCAGAACATTTACTCCTGGTAATCCGCTGGGCTCAGCCAAAGTTGTTACGTGTCCACTCACCCGGTTTTGGGCAAGGGAAATTAATGAAAGGGAACTAAAGTAGAGGAGCAGTAGAAATCTCTTCATTGATTGTGCCTCTTTACTAAATTAAGTAAATAACGCCTAAAGTCAATCAGGAGTTTTGACGACAGATAGTAAATTTGGCCATACTTAAAATTGCACAACGGCTACACGTTTCGTTGTATTAAATTTTCTAACCCAATTTTGGTGATAGGCTTAGTAACAAATTTCACTTGATCCCTGACTTATAAGGCGCAAAAAAAAGTCAGGTTGAAAGACCTGACATCACTATTAATGGGCTAGCAGTTAACGGGTTCTCGATTAACTTATAACTGATAACGATTACGCCAGCTCCCTCAAATCAACCGGTACTACCCGTGAAACACCTTTCTCTACCATCGTGATTCCATAGATCACATCGGTGCTGGTCATGGTGCGCTTGTTGTGGGTAACAATCACAAACTGACTGTCTTTGCTGAATGTGCGGATGATGTTGTTGAACTTGTCAATGTTAGCATCATCCAGCGGTGCATCCACCTCATCAAAGATACAGAAGGGTGCAGGCTTCAATAAATACATGGAGAAGAGAAGGGCCGTAGCTGTTAGCGTTTTTTCTCCTCCAGACAATTGATTAATGGTTAACGGGCGCTTGCCTTTCGGTTTGGCGATAATGTCGATTTCCGATTCTAATGGATTGTTAATATCGGCTAAGCGAATATCACAGTCATCTTCTTCATTAAAGAGCGAGCGGAATACGCGTCTGAAATGGTCACGCACTTTGTTAAACGCATCCATGAAAGTCTGACTGGCAACACCTTCAATTTCATTGATAGTACTCAGAAGGGATTCCTTCGCTTTGGTTAAATCTTCTTTCTGTGCAATAATGAAATCATTGCGCTGCTTGATTTCCGTGTATGCCTCCATGGCCATCGGGTTGATAGGGCCCATGTTATCGAGGCGTTCGCGGATCCGGGTTACTTCGTTTCTGATTTTCTCTTCGTCAGACTTTGCGAGCAGGTCAGCCTCTTCAGGTGTTGTATTTTCAGAAACGGTGTCCAGGTCAACATTAAACTCAACAGAAAGTCTTTCTTTAACAGAGTTGAGCTGAAGTTTGCTTTCGTTAAGTGTGTTCTGCAATTCCATCAAAATACTGTCAATATTCTGGCGGTTATGCTGCACTTCGCGCAGTTCTTTCTCAATCTTGTCTATTCCACCTCGCGATTCGTAGTATTCTTTCTCTGCTTCGCTCAACCCTTTCTCCAT
>JAKEEN010000145.1 GCA_022616575.1 Flammeovirgaceae bacterium | reverse complement strand
TCTCCAACCGCGTTGATCGCGCCTCGCGGTCGGCCGCGAGGAATGCCTCGGGATCGAGCTCGAAGCGGCATATTCCACAATTCGTTCAGCTGACGATATATTTTTAACGGCTGCTGTTACTGCCTCATTCACATATTTATTTCGAATTGCTTCAAAGACTTTTTTCTTTTCAGGTGTTGCTGTAAGAACAGATATGATTTTTTCTTTGTCCTCAAGTGCCTTGGCCATTCTGTTGGCATAGAATTGCTTCATGGTGATGAGAAAGTTGACTGTATTTCTATACACGGTCGAATCGAATTTGCCTATCTGCAGTTTCTCCACATCTGGCAATTTGTCTTCACCAACAATATTTAGTTCTGCCCTGACTTCAGATTTTAAAAGTTCGAGGGCTTCTTTCATTTTCACATCATTTGAGTTTCGCCAGCTCTGTCTGTTGTTAAGACAATAAGCAAGTTTAGATTCCAATGCCGGAATGTGATATACTTTTTTGTATTCCGAAATGGATGCAGTCTGATCAAGCGCATAAAACCGTTTTTCAAATGGATTGTCCTTAAACTGGGTTACCATATAGGCTTCGAATGCCCAACGCGATGCCATGATCTCTCCCATTACAGGTACACCAATCGGCTTGCCAACCCTGGGATTAAATTTATCAAAGCTGATTACTACACCGCTCAACAACAATTGTGGTATTACCAGCAATGGAATTAAAATATAAATGGTAACTGCCGAGTTAAACGTGGCTGAAATATTCAGGCCCAGCATATTGGCAAAGCAAGAAGAACTAAATAGTATAAACCAATATCGAAATTCTGTTAAGGGAATTTCAAGTATCAGATTCCCTACAACCATAAAAAGAATTGTCTGGATTGCTGAGATGCAAAACATCACAAAAACTTTTGAGGTCAGGTAACTGCTACGGCTTAAGTGTAGAAACTTTTCACGCTTCAAAATCTTCCGGTCTCTGAAAATCTCTTCCGCGCTCATGGTGAGGCCAAAAAAAAGCGCCACTACTACACTCATGAAAAAATAAACCGGAATATTCTGGTTATTGCTAAAACTATAATTTGTTTCATCTCCCTCAAGAATATTGAAGTACTTAACCATATAAGCTATGAAGAAGGCTAGCACTGGTGATTCGAGCAGGTTGATATAGAGATATTGTTTATTGGCCACTTTCGATAAAACATCCCTAATCATAAATACCTTGAACTGTTTTATCCAATTTGGAATGCGCTGCACCACCGTTATAGCTTCCTGCTGATGAACAATTTTTGGCACCTTGATTTTTTGCTTGAAGTATTGGTACCACTGCCCCGCTGAAACTTTTCTTGTTTTTGTCAGTCGGCCATATTCATTTACAACTTTTGTCTCAATAATATTGAATATCTGTTCGGGGTTGATGTTACCACACTCCGGACACGGACCCTGTATTTTATTGGTGGCATTCACAATTTCTGAGAAATAGCGAACAGCCTCCACAGGATTCCCATAGAAAATCTGGAAGCCACCGGTATCGAGAATCACCAGGGTATCAAACATTTTAAAAATGTCTGATGAGGGTTGATGAATGACAACAAATACCATCTTGCCGCGCAAGGAAAGCTCCTTTAGCAGGTCCATAATGTTCTCCGAGTCACGTGACGACAATCCGGATGTTGGTTCATCAACAAAGAGTACGGTTGGCTCGCGCAATAACTCCAGGCCGATGTTCAATCTTTTCCGTTGACCACCACTGATTGTTTTTTCTAATGGTGAACCTACCTTTAGGTTCCTGATTTCGGTTAACCCCAGATTCAGCAAAACCTTTTCAACCAGTTCAGCCAAATGATCTTTATCGTATTGACCAAAACATAAACGGGCTGAATAATATAAATTTTGAAAAACCGTCAGGTCTTCCATCAATAGATCATCTTGCGGAATATATCCGATAACACCTCTTACTTTTTCAGGATGATCATGAATGTCAATCCCGTTGATAACCACATTTCCGCTGGAAGGTTTTTCTGTTCCATTCAGAACATTCAGCAATGTTGACTTTCCGGAGCCGCTGGCTCCCATTAGTCCAATAAGTTTACCGCCCTGCTCGGCAATATTTACATTTTGGATCCCTGCCCTACCGCTTCTGAAATGATAAAATAAATGATCGGCTGTGAGGGTAATCTTTACGGTACTTTCATCGGTTAAAAACTTTCCGACAATGTCACTATAGTAAATGGTTTCAACCTTATCTCCACGAATCGTACTCCCACTTGGAAAAATGTCAATCTTTCGGCTTCGCAACAGGATGCTATTGAGATAGACTGTAGAGATACCGAGGTATTTTATAAAGTAAGTCTCTACATCAGAAAGCCGAAGTATGGCAATGAGACCATTTAGATCTCTGGCAGTGATACGCGGGCCCGGATAAATTTTATCATCGAGACCCTCATCAATAATCAGCACATTCTTAGAGGCAAGTTCATCAATGTCTTGACCCATGACGAATCGCTGCAACTCGTGAACATCCTTCTGCGGAATTTTAAGAGCCTGCCCAATATAGAAGATCAGGTTTTCCTGACGGTCTGAGAGATGATAATCGACATAGACTAATTCAATAATCTTTACTACCAACACCATTTTCTGCTGGGTGGTAAGCGCCTGGTTCACCTTCTTCACTATCTGCATGATCTTCGCCCAGTCTTCCACAAAAATCTGGGTCTCAGTATCAAGACTTTTTAGCGATTCATCATCCCCTGAAATATCAAAGCAATAGTCATCAAAAAGTTTTAGGTAATAACGGGTGGCTTCCTGATTGAGATGAAGGCTGAGGAATTCTTTTATCTTAATACGCTCATCTTCAGTGATGCGTTCGCGTGCCACAATGGCAAAAAGTTGAATGATAGCTTTAAGAAGTTCTTCGCTCATGCGCGGTGCTAATCACGTAAGATAAATAAATATCAAATAAAAAAGCGGGCTTGACACCCGCTTAATTTTTTATCCGATTTTACTGGTGATCAAGTCTCCCAGAACGATTAAGCTCTCCCGGAGATACTCGTCATCAAGTTCGAGCAGTGGAACGGGTTTGTTCTCTTTGCCTGTAATCTTGGTTCCGAGTTTGTCATTCGCTGCTTTCTTCTTTTCAGCTTCTTCCATTTCTCTTTTTCGGGTCACCTCGTTGAGGGAAATCCGCTTTTGACTTATGTTTTTCCTGGCTTCATTAATCTCATCTGCAAACCGTTGAAGCGTTAGGTCGCTTTTCATTCGATCATTATACGACCGGGCAACAGCAGTCAGGGTCTTATCATTTACACTTGATGTTTTATTATAGAATGTTCCTGTGATTTCATCCCATGGCAATGCACTGGGGTTAGAGCTTTCACCGAATTGCTCCGGATCAAAAGCACTTGGCAGTTTAACATCTGGCAAAACGCCTTTATGCTGAGTGCTGCTGCCTGTGACCCGATAGAATTTCTGAAGCGTCAACTTAAGCTCCCCGGTTTTATCTTTCGAATCCTGAATAAATCTGCTCAATGGATAAACCTGCTGAACGGTTCCTTTTCCATACGAGGATTCTCCAACAATAATGCCCCGCTTATAATCCTGAATGGCACCCGCAAAAATTTCGGAGGCAGAGGCGCTAAACCGATTGATCAAAACAACCATTGGCCCATTATATACAATTGAGTTGTCCTCGTCTGCCCCAACCTCTACCCGGTTTACTGAATTTTTTACCTGTACAACCGGGCCATTCTTTATAAATAGTCCCGTAAGGTCAATGGCTTCTGCCAGCGATCCGCCACCGTTATTTCGCAAGTCTAACATGAGGCCGTCAATGCCTTCGGCCTGAAGTTCAGCAATTAATTTCTTTACATCTTTTGTGGTGCTATTATAATTAGGATTGCCTTTCTGCATCTCTTCCCATTCCAGATAGAATGAAGGAAGTGTAATTACACCGAGTTTCATGGGTTTACCTCCACGTTCATAGGTAATAATGTTTTTCTTCGCAGATAAGTCTTCGAGCTTGATCTTTTCGCGTATTAAAACAATCTCAACAGAAGGTCCATTGATTCCTGTTTCTGCCGGAAGAATTTGCAACCGTACCTTCGTTCCTTTTGGACCTTTAATGATTTTTACGGCATCGTCAACCCGCCACCCTACTATGTCTACCATAGCTTCATCACCCTGGGCCACACCAATAATCCGGTCATTCACATGGATCTTTCCACTTTTTTCAGCCGGACCACCTGGCAATACTTCATTGATTTTTATATAATCATTATCGCTCTGCAGCCGTGCACCAATGCCTTCCAGAGAAACGCTTAGATCTTCTTTGAAACGCTGCGCATCGCGTGGAGAAAAATAATCCGTATGCGGGTCATACGCCTGGGTAAT
>JAKEEN010000019.1 GCA_022616575.1 Flammeovirgaceae bacterium | reverse complement strand
CTGCGGTTTAACATACTTATTTGAAGCAATCCAGATATCTGTGGGGAAGCTTGCAGTACTGTACGGTATGGCGTGCACAAATTGATTCATTTGCGTGTACGATGCTTTTACTGACATGGACGGACTCACATTTACCCTGGCCGTAATACGGGGCTCTACCAAGGTGTACTTTCTATCATCAGCATAGTAATGAGGAATGCGAACACCGTAACCAATGCCAGCCCTTTCTGCAACATCCCACTCGTGGTACACATACGCTGCCATTTCATTCGCATACTTTTTTTGTACAAGGTCAGGATCAATTTTCACCTTGTTACCTGATATAGGAATCTGATCAGAAAATGTTGTAGGAAATGTAGTATGATAAAAATAATTTCCTCCCCACCTCAATACATGCCTTGTATTAAGCGTCCAGGTGAAATCCGTTTTCGTATTCATGTCCTGTATACCCGTGTAGAATAAAGAATAATAATTTCCCTGCTCAGTACTTAATCCGAGATCGTACGAATTGAAAATAAAAGAAGCGTTCGCGAAAAGCTTGCTTCCAAAGATGTGATTCCACCGGGCAGTTGCTGTGCTATTACCAAATCCGATTCCATAATTAAGACTGTTAGGTCCGGTGTAATTGCCGTTATCTCTGCCTTTGAATGCACTCAGGTAAAACTTGTCATTCTTTCCTGCCTCCAAATTCAATTTGATGTTAACATCATAAAACGAGTAGAGGGTAGTGCTGTTTTTTATAAAGGCCTTTTGAATCAAATCAAGATAACTTCGCCTTCCCGAAACAATGAAGGATGCTTTGTTTTTACTTATCGGTCCCTGAATGGTCAGGTTAGAAGATAAAAATCCGATGCCTCCTTCTGCCTGGTACTTTTCTTTGTTGCCATCTTTCATGGTAATGTCGAGAATGGAACTCAACCGGCCGCCATACTGTGCCGGAAAGCCTCCTTTAATGAGTTGGACATTATTAATTGAGTTGACGTTAAACGTGCTGACGAGTCCGAACAGGTGATTCGGGTTATACACCGGGGCATCATCCAGTTGTACAAGATTCTGATCTAAGTTTCCGCCACGAACAAAAAACCCGGTCGTTCCTTCCTGTGCTTGTTGAACACCTGGTAAAAATTGTATCGCTTTTAATATGTCACGTTCGCCCATCAGCACCGGCAAACTTTGGATGTCGCGGATAGGCACATCGATAACACCCACCCGGGTCCTGTTCACGTTGTCATCATTTCGTGTAGCACTAATCTCTACCTCGTTTAACACTGTTGAGGAGACAAGTAAAACATCTAACCGCACGTTGCTTTGCGAATATATTTTCTTTACATCAGGCCTGTAGCCCGCATATGAAATGACAAGGGACAGCGAATCGTCAACAGGAAGCGTAAGCGAGTAAAAGCCATATTGATTGGTAGTGGCCCCCTGCTGAAGCCCTGGCTCATAAATATTGGCAGCGATTAATACTTCTTTTGACCCTGCATCTCTCACGTAACCGCTAATCGTTATTTTCTGCGCTAAGCACTCGGAAATTCCAATCACTAAAATGGATAGGATGAACTTTTTGTTCATAACCTTTATTTAATATCGTACGATTCAAGCTCCTCTGTTTCAACCGGTAGATCTATTTTTTCAGTCTTGATATGACCAACACCTGGAGCGAAATATTTATACTCAAGGAAATTGGGATCGAGTGGATTTGTATCTTCGATTTTTATGCAACCGGTAAATGATCCGGCAATCACCGAAACGGATTCATCCTTACTTACAACCTCGCCATGATCTTCAGCTTCACCAACAAAATGTTCCTGACGATACTTCAAACCAATTACCGGGTTACCTAACATGATAATACCCGGCTCAGCGCCATCTACTCCGGCTTCCCATGATCCATAGTGGTTATCAAGAACACCATCGATGTAATTATCAACTTCTTCTCCGAAATACCATACGTTGCCATCTTTATCCTGTGCATACCAGTCGCGTGTGTCTTCAATCAATTCACCGTTGAGGTAAACTCTGTCTCTAATTACGGTGCATGCAATACCCATAACTATACGGGTATCGGCCAATACTTCGATTTCAGTGGTTTCAGTCCCCTCCGATGTTTCACCCGTAAAAGAAAACGTTGAACCAACGCTCAATGGAAAGTATGGATTGGTAACATCGCTGACAAAATTTTCCGGATAGATGTGGGCCATGTAATCAAGATCGAAAATTTTAGGGCCTGGGTCATTGTTAAGTTTGCACGAAGAGGCAAGCAGAACCAGTGTGAGTTGGAATAAAAATCGTAACTTATTCATGGATTTTGGGGTTAGGCTTTACTTCATCACGCAGTCAATGCCCAAAAAGGTTGGTTGAAAAAAAGCTTTTCTCATGCAACCAACCCTTTCAAAATAATCTGCGTGTTACTATTAGTAATCTTGCGCTCATCGAAGATAGTGACCTATACAAACTCCTGGATTCCTGCAAGAAAGGGAATCGAAATAGCCAAGACAGACTATATCAGGAGTATTATGGGTTTTCGATGGGGATTTGCCTGCGTTACTCTAGAACACGTGAAGAAGCGGTAGAGATTTTAAATGACGGCTTCATTAAAATTTTCAAAAACCTTGATAAGTATTCAAAGGGCCTGTCATTCAAAGGATGGATGCGCAAAGTAATGATCAATTCAGCGATCGATTATTTCAGGAGAAATGAAAAACATTATCACAGCCTTGATATTTCGTACGGGCAGTATGAGTCCAACGCGGAAAATATTCTGGACAAACTTTCGGCAGAAGAAATCATTTCAGCAATTCAACAACTTCCGCCTTCATACCGCATGGTATTTAACCTCTATGCCGTGGAGGGATATAAACATGAAGAAATAGCCAACCAATTAAACATCAGTGTTGGTACTTCGAAATCTAATTTATCGGTTGCCAGAAGTAAGCTTCAGAAGATATTGATTGCCGGGCAAAGTGAACATATAACGAAAGAGCAAAATGGATGATCATTTCTTTGATGAAGGGATAAGAAAAAAGTTAAGCGATTACGAAGCACCTGGTTTCGACCCGACTGCTATGGCCGCCTTGCATCATCAAATGGGTGCTGAAATCACGTATCCCTGGTATCACCTTTACCGAACCGAACTCATTACGTGCGCAGCCATTGCCACGGCTACTTGTATTATTCTTTTCAATCAATGGTTTACGGCCTTTGATCCCAATACGTTCGAAAAATCCAATCAGACCCATAATGAACAGATTGCCTCTCTTCAGAAGGAAATTGATTTTCTGAAGCAAGCATCTGCACAAGCCTCCGCAGTTAAGGCCAATGCCAACCCGGTTACAGCTGACCAGGTTGTCTTTTATAATACGCTACTCAATCGGCTTGATGTCTTGCAAACTCAGATAAAGAATTTAGAAAGACAGATAACCGACCTCCATTCGCATCAGGCGTTCATAGGCTTTCAACCCGATTCCTCCAATCAGCAAGTCAATGTATTTAAACCGACTATTGGTGAATCGGCAAACGTCCGCGTTCGGGGCTCTTACAGAATAAGGCCTCATCAAAAGCAGCAAGAAACGACCAGAATTTTCAATAAGAGTATAGCGAATGAAAGAACTCAACAACGACTCTCTGTTAAAACCATGCGCGATGTGGAAGAACACTACCAAAAAGGTATCGGCATTCGGTTAGGGCCAACCATGGAGATATCCAAAGAATTCTCACAACAAGGAAACGGCCGGTTGGATTTAACCGGAGGCGTACTGGCAGACCTTATCCTTTCACCAGCCCTTAGCTTTGAACCAGGTGTCAAGTTTGTTCACCGTTTCTATGAAATCACCGACCAGAAATACTTAATCAATAAACAGCTTCCCGGCATCAATGAAATGCAAGGCAGTTTAAAAAATGCTGATATCGACTCATGGATTTTAGAGATACCTTTAAACTTCAAATATCGGCACCCTCTTTCTCTTAAGAATCATTGGCTTGCAGGCCTGGGTTATTCTTCTTTGATCTATACCAATCAAGTGCTGGAGTATGAGTATGAATATACAGGCCTTGGTACACCGTTTACAACCAATTCTGAGTATCGGAAAAACTCGGTGGTTGTTTATCCGGGTACGTTTAATGTTTCCTTTGGATTAAGCAAGGTGTTGAAGAACAAGAAAATCCTCGAGACCTCCATTTACTATCAGCACGGACTGAGCGACATAGGTGCTGAAAAAATACGTCAAGACTTCTTAGGTGTGCGAGGTGTGTATTGGTTTACCGTCAGATAGAAGAAATAGAAAGGTACCAGTGATCCGATACCTTTCTACTGCCAAGCACCTACTTTTTCTTTGGAAAATTTGGATTGCCCTTCACTTCCTCAATTTGCAAAGTATGACGCTTGGTATGACCCGCCATAAAAATGAAAAGCTGATAAGAATCAAGTGTGCCAATCGCCTCTACAGGAAATGTGAAAAAATGATTGCGTAAGTCCTCAGAAGTTTTGTTCACGTATTTAATATTGCCGTCACGCTT
>JAKEEN010000144.1 GCA_022616575.1 Flammeovirgaceae bacterium | reverse complement strand
GATCGTGAGGCATCCAATACATGCACCACCGGCCCATCATAAACAGGATCTATTTTTACGGCTGTATGAATGCGCGAAGTGGTGGCACCTCCTATTAATAAAGGCAATTCCATTTTTTCATGCTGCATCTCCCTGGCAACATGAACCATTTCATCAAGCGAAGGTGTGATTAATCCACTGAGTCCGATGATATCCACCTTTTCTCGTTTAGCGGTTTCAATAATTTTATCGGCCGGCACCATCACACCCAGATCAACTACTTCATAATTGTTACAAGCGAGTACCACCCCGACAATGTTTTTTCCAATGTCGTGCACATCTCCTTTTACGGTAGCCATTAGCACCTTTGCAGCCGCCTGGTGTGAATTACCGCTCAGTCTTTTCTCTTCTTCCAAATAGGGGGTTAGATAAGCAACAGATTTTTTCATTACCCTCGCACTCTTTACTACTTGTGGCAAAAACATTTTACCGGAGCCAAATAAATCGCCCACCACATTCATCCCCGCCATCAAAGGCCCTTCAATTACATGAAGGGGGCGTTCATATTTTTGTCTTGCTTCTTCCGTATCCTGATCAATAAAATCAATAATGCCTTTTACCAGTGCATGTGTGAGTCTCTCTTCCACACTTCCCTTTCTCCACTCGTCATCTGTCTCTTTCTTTTTAGCAGATCCTTTTACCGTTTCAGCAAATTCAAGCAAGCGTTCTGTTGCATCATCCCTTCTGTTCAACAGAACATCTTCCACTCTTTCCAACAGGTCTTTCGGAATCTCATCATACACTTCCAGCATCGTGGGATTCACAATACCCATGTCCATACCGTGTTGAATGGCGTGGTACAAAAAGGCCGCGTGCATAGCCTCACGCACTTTCTGATTACCACGAAAACTAAACGAAACATTACTTACTCCACCACTTACATGGGCATGTGGAAGATTCTCGCGTATCCATTTTGCAGCTTTAAAAAAATCAAGGGCATAGTTTCTATGCTCTTCAATTCCCGTGGCAACGGGGAAAATATTAGGATCGAAAATCAAATCCTGAGGAGCAAATTTTACCTTATTAACTAAGATGTTATAAGCCCGCTTACAAATCGAAATTCGCTTTTCATATGTATCTGCTTGCCCCTGTTCATCAAACGCCATGACAACTACAGCCGCACCATACCGCTTTACTAATTTCGCCTGACGAACAAACTCTTCCTCTCCGGCCTTTAAACTAATAGAGTTTACGATTCCTTTTCCCTGAAGACATTTTAATCCGGCTTCAATCACATCCCATTTCGAAGAGTCAATCATTACAGGTACTCTCGAAATCTCAGGTTCAGAAGCCATCAGGTTCAAGTATCTGACCATAGCAGCCTGCGAATCAAGCATGCCTTCATCCATATTCACATCAATTACCTGGGCTCCACCACGAACCTGATCCAACGCAACTTCCAAAGCCTCATCAAATTTATCTTCCTTAATTAACTTGAGAAATTTTGCAGAACCCGTAACGTTCGTACGTTCTCCTATATTAATAAAATTCGATTGAGGAGTGATTTCAACAGCTTCGAGTCCGCTTAGTTTTAGATAATTCATTTTTTCGTTACTCGTTGTTCTTGATTGGTTGTTTGTTGTTTGCATTGCGATCAACTAATAACGATCAGCTAACAACCTCGTGAATAGCTCTCGGTTTGTACTTCTTTGATATCTCTGCAATCTTCCGAATATGGTCAGGGGTTGTGCCGCAGCATCCGCCAACTATATTTACTAACCCTTCTTTCAAATATTCTTCTACCTGAACCGCCATCTCATCGGCAGTTTGGTCATATTGACCAAATTCGTTCGGTAACCCTGCATTAGGATAGGCGCTTACAAAAAATGGAGCATTCTCATTAAGTACCTGCAAGTAGGGCCTTAGTGCGCTCGCCCCCAGGGCGCAATTCAATCCGATACTTAGCAAGGGAACATGCGAAACAGAAATTAGAAAGGCCTCAGTCGTCTGACCGGAAAGCGTTCTACCGCTGGCATCGGTGATAGTACCCGAAACCATAATTGGAATTTCCTTGCCGATCTCATCGAACAACTCCTGAATGCCGAATAAAGCGGCCTTCACATTTAGTGTGTCGATGATCGTTTCGAGAAGAAGCATATCCACACCCCCATCGATCAACCCTTTCGCTTGTTCTTTAAAAGCCTTTACCAATTCATCGAAAGTGATAGCCCGATACCCTGGGTTATTGACATCAGGGGAAAGCGATGCGGTTTTGTTAGTCGGCCCCATTGACCCGGCAACAAAGCGAGGTTTATGCGGCTCTTTCCTCGTAAACTCATCAGCAACCTCACGAGCAATTTTGGCTGATTGATAATTCAAATCATAAACAACATGCTCAAGATGGTAATCAGCCTGGGCAATGGAAGTGCCACTGAACGTGTTTGTCTCAATAATATCGGCTCCCGCTTCAAAATATTGCCGATGAATTTCTTTGATAATATCAGGTCTGGTAATCGAAAGAATGTCATTGTTACCCTTCAATGGAAATTTATGGTCTTTGAATCGATCTCCACGGAAGTCCTGCTCCTCCAGCTTGTGTCGCTGGATCATAGTACCCATAGCCCCATCGATGATGAGAATACGCTCTTTTAGTAAGTCTTGAATTTTCATAGCTCTCTGTACATTAAACAACACTACCCAGAGAGCCCGGTTAAGAAGGGTTACTTATCTTTTTCCGTTTCGGTAGTCACCGAAACAAGAAAGGGATTTAGCACAACATCCTTGACGGTAACGTCAGGACAGGATGCTAAGACGTCATCGGGCCCATTCCCTCGGTCTTTCTGGATAAGTTAATGCAAAGAAAATCAATTTGTGTCGAAATTAAAAAAATGAAAATGCTAATTTGTAAACTAGTTGTTAGTTCATAGTTGTTAGTGAATAGTAACACTTCGCCCGGCAACGACCCATCGGTCAGAAACTAACAACTAAGAACGAACAACTATCAACTAAAGATGAAGTTAGCCGCTATAGACATTGGTTCGAACGCTATTCGCTTTCAGGTCTCTACCGTATTGGACAAAGGGCCGCGGGTTCTTTTCAAAAAACTTGAATACGTTCGTTTCCCTCTCCGCTTAGGGCATGATGTTTTTTCTACGGGTCGGATCAGTGATAAAAGCATAGAGAAGTTTAAGAAACTGATGAAGACCTATAAGCTCCTCATTGAATTGTATGAAGTTGATGAATATATGTTTTGCGCAACATCTGCAATGCGCGAATCAGAAAATGGTGCTGAGTTAGCTAAGGAAGTACAAGAGGAGCTTGGTATTACCATCGAAATTATTGACGGCCATCGGGAGGCTGAATTGATAAACAAAGCAATTGCCTCCTACCTCACAGATCAAACCTATTTACATATTGATGTCGGGGGTGGTAGTACCGAACTCAACTTATATACAAAAGGCAAGAAAATTAAAACCCGCTCTTTCAAAGTCGGATCGGTACGCGTACTTGAGCATCACGATTTACCTGTGATGTGGGAGGATATGGAGCACTGGGTAAAAGAAAACGTAAAAAGAGAATACGGTAAAGTTACCGCTGTGGGAACAGGTGGAAACATTAGCAAAATATTTGAACTCGCCATGCTAAAACCGCACAGGCAAATGTCACTTAAAAAAGTGAAAGAGATCAAAGAAATGATTGAGAAACTCACTCTTGAGGAGCGTATCTATCAACTGCAAATGAACCCCGACCGTGCTGATGTTATCATCCCTGCCAGCGACATCTATATGAAGGTAATGGAGTGGGCAACAGCCAAGTATATAATGGTGCCTGAGGTTGGATTGAAAGATGGCATGCTCAACCACTTGCTTGAAAAAAGGCAGCAACAACAGAAACTGAATTTTTCCTAGAACAGCTTCGCTTCCTGTACAATTTCCTTCGTCACGTTATAAAACTCCTTATGTATATTAAAAGGTGGTTCCCCATTTAACTCTTTAATAACATAACTTCCGTCTTCTTTCATGGTGTATGAATTCACATTATCGCGAAGATTATAGCTTAAATTATTAATGGCCTGCTTTTTCAATAATTCATCCTCCAGCAAGAACAAAGACTCAATTCTCCGATCAAAGCTCCGCACCATGGCATCGGCACTTCCAATATAAACTTTGGGCGAGCCTGCATTGTGGTAATAATAGATTCGCGAATGCTCAAGGTACTCTCCTACTACCGAGATCACTTCAATATTTTCGCTCAGTCCCCTGCGGCCAGGTCGCAGACAGCAAATTCCTCTGATGATAAGTTTCACCTGCACTCCGGCCTGAGAGGCCTCATACAAGTCGTCAATAAATTCTTTATCCTGAATTGAATTTAACTTGATGACAATGCCTGAAGGCAGACCGTTTCTTGCATTTTCCGCTTCGCGCTTTACCAGGTTACTCAACTGGATTCGCATATCGCGCGGTGAGGTAATCAGGTTTCTGTAGGAGGAAGGTTGTGAGTGTCCTGTAATTACATTAAAGAATTCAGAAACATCCTGTCCGTACTCCTCCTTCGTTGTTAACAATCCTACGTCTGTATAGAAGCGAGCTGTGGTCTCATTATAGTTTCCACTGCTGAGGTGAACATATCGATACACTTTATCATCTTGTTCTTTGCGAACAATCAACAAAAGTTTTGTATGCGTCTTTAAACTGCTTACACCATAAATTACAAAGCAACCCGCTTGTTGCAGGCGTTGCGCTTCGCGTAAATTATTCTCTTCATCAAACCGTGCTTTTACTTCGAAGAGTACGGATACGTGTTTTCCATTTTCTGCGGCCTTCAGCAAGGCGGCTGTTACACGAGAGTCTTTCGACAACCTGTAAATCGTAATCTTGATCGAAAGTACGTTGGGATCTTCTGCCGATTTTTCCAATAGTTCCAGAACTGGCTCCATCGAGTTGTACGGATGATGAAGAAGTACATCGCGTTCTTTCAATACCTCGAATAAATCGCGTGTACCATATTCCTGAAAGCTCAGTGGCTTAACCGGTGGCCTGGGTTGAATTCGCTTATCCTTAAAATCCCTGTGATTGATTATTTGCTGAAGTCCCGCAAAGTCAATCATGCTCCCCTCCGGAATTTGAAAAATATTATGCTCATCGAGGTCCCATTGAATTTTTAGCAAACGCATCATCCATGCATCGGGCTTCTGCTCTACCTCAATGCGAACCACACGCCCTGTTCTTCGTGTCTTTAATTTTCTCTTAAGCTCTTCTAAAAAATTTGATTCAATATCCTCACTTTCTTCGAGCGTAAAGTCACCGTTACGGTTAATTCTGAATAAGCTTACACTTTGAATGTCAACATTCCTGAAAAGCTGTTGAATATTATAACGTACGATTTCTTCGATCGGCACAAACAAAATCATGGAGTCGCCCTTGATTTCATAAAAGCGAGCAATATTACTTGGTACCTGGATAAATGATACCTTTAGCTGAATCAGGTTCTCCGTGTTGATTTTAGTAACTACCCCAAACAAAAGACGATTGTTTTTCAGTATCGGAAATGTATGATATCCGTCAAACACCATTGGGGTAAGCATTGGGAATACCGTTCTGCGGAAATAATCGTCTACCTCCCGGGTGTGTTCAACCGAAAGGTCTTCGTATTTGGCAATCTTAAAATTATTCTTTTCGAATAATGGTTTCAGCTTCTTAACATAATAATCGTTCTGATCATGATAAAACTTCTGTGTTTCGTTCATGAGCATTTTACGGAACGGCTCCTCGCGCTGACCGTTATAGTCAAATCGTTCTTTCCCGTAGTCGATGTAGTTGTAGAGACTGCCTAAACGAATGGTGCAAAACTCATCAAGGTTTGAAGCCGTGATCGCGAGGAATCGAAGCCGATCGAAAATACTTCTGTCAATATGCCTGGCTTGATCGAGTACGCGATAGTTGAATTGCAGCCAGCTCAAATCGCGGCTGATGTAATTACTCTCCCCTATCTCAAGGCTGAGGCGTTCAGATGTTGACAGTGCTTCTTCCATAAAAATCTAGATGTCAACGCGGGCATACTTGGCGTTCTTCTCGATAAAATCTCTTCGTGGTGCTACTTCATCACCCATTAACATGGAGAAAAGGTGATCGGCTTCGGCCGCTGACTCGATACTGACCAACTTGAGTGTTCTTCTTAGGGGATCCATGGTAGTTGACCATAATTGCTCAGGATTCATTTCGCCAAGACCTTTGTATCGTTGAACGCCTACGGAGTCTTCCCTGCCTTCGCCTAATTCCTTAACAATAGCATCACGTTCTTCTTCGGTCCAGCAGTACTTTTCAACTTTCCCTTTCTTTACCAAATACAAAGGCGGCTGCGCTATATAAACATAGCCGCTCTCAATCAAATCGCGCATATACCGGAAGAAGAATGTTAGGATCAGCGTGCGTATATGACTTCCATCTACATCGGCATCAGTCATGATAATGACTTTGTGATACCGAAGCTTCGTCATATTCAATGCCTTGTCATCATCGGCCGTTCCAAAACTCACACCCAACGCGGTGATGATATTCTTGATTTCTTCGTTTTCGTAAATTTTATGCTCTTGAGCTTTCTCTACGTTTAAAATCTTTCCGCGAAGCGGCAGTATGGCCTGGAAGTTTCGATCACGGCCTTGTTTAGCAGAACCACCAGCCGAATCTCCTTCCACAAGATACAATTCACAAATGCCGGGATCAGAACTTGAGCAATCGGCAAGTTTGCCTGGCAACCCTGTGCCTGTTAATACATTCTTGCGCTGCACCATTTCACGTGCCTTGCGTGCAGCATGTCTTGCCTGCGCTGCCAGAATAACCTTGCTGACGATAAGTTTTGCTTCCTTTGGATTCTCTTCTAAAAAGTATTGCAAAACCTCACCCACCGATTGGTCAACAGCGCCCATGGCTTCTGTATTACCAAGCTTGGTCTTTGTTTGACCTTCAAATTGCGGCTCGGCAACTTTCACAGAAATCACTGCT
>JAKEEN010000143.1 GCA_022616575.1 Flammeovirgaceae bacterium | reverse complement strand
TACTCGAACATTCCCGCGGGTGACTTCACGGTCACCTTTTCCATTTCTGAAGTTTCAACGTGTCCAACAATCTGGGCATCTACTCCGAATGATTTAGAAAGTTGAATAACGTGTTCCGCCAATTTTTCTGGTAGGTAAATCTCCATGCGGTGTCCCATATTGAAGACCTTATACATCTCTTTTAAATCCGTACCACTCACTCCATGGATGAACTTAAAGAGCGGTGGAATATCAAACAGGTTGTCTTTTATGACATGCAGGTTTTCTATGAAGTGAAGCACTTTGGTTTGCGCCCCCCCACTACAATGAATGATACCATGAATATGCTGGCGTAACTCATGAAACACGCGCATCATCACGGGGGCATACGTGCGCGTGGGCGATAAGACCAGTTTCCCCATAGTTAAAGAAGCACCAGGAACAGTGTCTGTGAGTTTATACTTCCCTGAATACACCAAATCGGCTGGCACATCTTCATCAAATGATTCCGGGTATTTCTTTGCATATTCATTCGCAAAAACATCGTGGCGTGCAGAGGTGAGTCCATTACTCCCCATTCCTCCATTGTACTCATCTTCATACGATGCCTGACCATACGAAGCCAAGCCAACTACTACATCGCCAGCCTGAATATGGGCATTGTCGATCACATCGCTTCGCTTCATCCTCGCAGTCACTGTGCTGTCAACAATAATGGTGCGAACCAAATCACCCACATCGGCCGTCTCTCCGCCCGTGCTGTAAATTTTCATTCCATGCTTGCGAAGCATTGCCAATACTTCTTCAGTACCGTTAATTAGGGTCGAAATAACTTCTCCTGGAATTTTATTTTTATTTCTTCCGATGGTAGAGGATAGAAGAATTGGCCCCGTAGCGCCAACGCAAAGAAGATCGTCAACATTCATGATGATGGCATCTTGCGCAATGCCTTTCCAGACCGATAAGTCTCCCGTTTCCTTCCAATACATGTAAGCTAACGAAGACTTTGTACCCGCACCATCGGCATGCATGACTGTGCAATAGTCAAGATCATTGCCAAGGGTATCAGGCACGATCTTACAAAAGGCTTTTGGATAAAGTCCCTTATCAAGGTTTTGAATGGCTTTATGTACGTCTTCTTTGGAAGCAGAAACACCGCGCAGATTATATTTTTCGTCTTTCAAGATTCTTATTAATCAGTGAACAAATGTGCGAAGTTTAAATTGAATTGACATATGGACTCATCGGCTAGTAGAAAATTTTCTAAAAATTTCCCAAACAACAATCCCCAAGCAAACCGATACATTTAAAGAATGTTTTGTTCCTGCCTGCGGAATTTCAATAGCCTCATCGGCCAAAGCCACTACTCCATTGCTCACTCCGTCTACTTCATTACCAAAAACAAGGCAATAGTTTTTGTTTTTATCGGGACTAAAATTTTGAAGCTGTTTACTTTGAGTAGTCTGCTCAACTATTGTAATCTCATACCCTTTACCTTTTAACATGTTAACTATTTCTTCCGGATGCTCGGCATATTCCCACGCAACAGACTCAGTAGCCCCTAATGCCGTCTTATGAATTTCACGATGGGGAGGGGTACCGGTAATTCCGGTCAGGTAAATTTTTTCAATTCTAAAGGCATCGGCTGTGCGAAAGGCAGAACCCACATTGTGAAGGCTTCTTACATTATCCAGAAGGATACAAACTGGAATTTTTTCTGATTCCTTGAATTGATCAATCGTAATTCTTCCCAGCTCTTCGAGCTTTAATTTTTTCATCCGGTAAAATTACTGTTGAATTTTTGATTGAGAAACTAACCTCCTTCATTTTCTTCATCATCGCTACGCCCTTCATTGTCATCTCCCTCGTCATCATCATTCTCACCGTCTACGATCTCTCCTGATTCATTGATTCGTATTTCTCGTTCTTCTTCTCCTTTCTCCAAGGCTATTTCGTAACCTCTAAATGTAGAAGTCTCAACATACTCGGTTTCTTCAATCTTGTATGCTCCAAACTCATCCGCAATTTTAGCAGCAACTAATTCAGGAAGGCGGGAAACGCTATATTCTGTCTCCATCCATTCTCCAGAACCATTGAAACTGGCTGTCATTTCTTTACCCTCCATTTCAAACCCGGCTTCCCACTCATTATCGCTTTCTTTTTGCCATTCAACATCTTTTGCGGCACCGAATTTTGAATGAAAGGAAGTTAAAACGCTTTCAGGCACATTCAACTTCTGGACATCTTTGCAGGAAGCTGCCAATAAAAGCAGCAAGACCGCACTTAAGGATTTGAATTGCGTTTTCATTGTTTTTGTGATTTGATTGTTCAATAAAGTTAGCGGAGTGTCTACGCCTATCCAATATTTAGAAGACATAATTCAGAAACCTGAATATCTTTGCCGCTTATGGCTTCAGGCACATCCGAAACTCCACTGATGAAACAATACAATGCTATTAAGGCGAAGTATCCGGGAGCCTTATTGCTTTTTCGTGTGGGTGATTTCTATGAAACGTTCGGAGAAGATGCTGTTAAAGCAAGTCGTATTTTAGACATTGTGCTGACAAAAAGAGGCAATGGCTCATCATCAGAAACAGAGTTAGCAGGGTTTCCACACCATGCGCTCGATACATACTTACCTAAATTAGTTCGGGCCGGGCACCGGGTGGCAATTTGCGATCAGTTGGAAGATCCACGATTTGTAAAAGGAATTGTGAAGCGTGGAGTTACTGAATTGGTTACTCCAGGGGTGTCTTTCAATGACAATGTGCTGGAGCGGAAACAGAATAATTTTCTGGCGTCTGTTTTTCAAGGAAAAAATGAAACAGGTCTTTCATTGCTTGACATCAGCACAGGAGAATTTTATGCCGCCCAGGGTTCAGAGATTTATATCAGCAAGTTAATTCAAAGCTTTTTACCAGCTGAAATTATTTATTCAAAGAGTCAACGCGAGAAATTTGATGCTCAATTTTCTGATTCATGTTCCACATTTGTGTTGGACGATTGGATTTACTCACCGGATTTTACCAGACAAAAACTTGTTGATCAATTTAAGACCACAACCCTGAAGGGTTTTGGCATCGATGATTTGCCGGAAGCCATTATCGCAGCCGGTGCGATCCTCCATTACCTGGAATCGACAGAGCATAAGGAAACAAAACACATCGCTTCCATATCGCGCATTGATGAAGAGAAATATGTTTGGCTTGATAAGTTTACCATCCGCAACCTGGAGTTAGTCAATCCTCAAAATGAAGGCGGAGTTCCCTTATTGCAAATATTGGATCAGACTGTTACCCCCATGGGTTCGCGGCAAATGCGCAAGTGGATGGTGCTGCCACTGAAAGAAATTACTGCCATACAAGAGAGACATGAAATTGTGAACCGTTTTTTTCAGGATGGTGATTTGACG
>JAKEEN010000142.1 GCA_022616575.1 Flammeovirgaceae bacterium | reverse complement strand
GGTAAAAACGGCTACAACAGCCAGAAGGGATAAAATACGGTATGTTAGTTTCATTCAAATAAAGATTTAAAGGCCAATATTAATCAAATATGCTGAAGTTTCGTAACCCACGCAATACCTCTTTATTGCTAAAAATTATGCTTTAAGCTGCAGGCTACTGGCTTCAAGCTTGTGGCTTGTGGCTTGCAGCTTGTAGCCCTACCTTACTAAGATCAATTTGAATGGCATTTATTGGGTACTCAGCCGAGTTATTGGAGGCAATAAATACGAGTTTTTCCTTTGGCAAATTACCCAAATGCTTAAGGTACCAACCAAAAGCTTGTTCATCCAGATTGGAGCCAGGTTCGTCTAAAAAGTAGGCATCCGCTTCGGTGAATAGAGCCAGGGCAAGCCTTAATCGCTGACGCATGCCGCTGGAAAAATTAGCGATGTATTTCGTTCTGGCCTCGCTTAAATACATGAGTTCATAGAGGTCTTGATTGGCCAGTTCCGGGCGGACAGACTTCAGCTTAAAATGAAAGTTTACCTGTTCTTCCAGTGTAAACTCATCTATTAAATCCTGATACGGAGCAGCAATTGATACATGAGTAAAGACGGAATGGCTGTCAATTGTATTTCCATTTTTGGAATGGGTTATTGAACCCAATGTCTGAGGCATTTGGCCCCACAACATCTGCATCAGAGTTGATTTACCCGAACCGTTGGGCCCTATAATTGCATAGGTATTGCCGGATTGAAATGCGTATGAAAAATCTTTAAAAAGCCATTGTCTGTTAAATCTCTTGGCTAGTCCGGTAACTTCGATACGGAATTTTGAATCTGAAATTTGAAATTTTGAATCAGGCATGATCAATTGCCGGAACCATACCCTTTCATAATTCCCCGCTCCGAAGATTTTACGAAATTGAGAATGTAATCTCTTTCTTGAGAAGCAGTCGTTTCGCTTTCAATCAGTTCAATCGCCTTGCTGTTATTCAGTCCTTTCAAAAATATATAGCGATAGATCTCTTGTATCTCGGCAATTTTTTCATTCGAAAAACCTCTTCTTCTAAGTCCGACAGTGTTAATACCCGCATAAGTGAGCGGTTCTCTGGCGGCTTTAGTAAATGGTGGAATATCTTTTCTAACCAGCGAACCCCCTGAAACCATTACATGGGCACCTACTTTTACAAACTGATGCAATGCACTGGCCCCACCAATAATAGCCCAATCATCAACAGTTACGTGGCCTGCAACCTGAACGGTATTGACCAAAATACATTGATTTCCGATAAGGCAATCGTGTGCTACGTGTACATACGCCATTAATAGGCAATTCTTTCCGATCTCAGTTTTGAACTTATCGTTTGTTCCGCGGCTGATGGTAACATACTCACGGATAACTGTATTGTCGCCAATAATGGTTTCTGTCTTTTCTCCTGCAAACTTTAAATCCTGAGGAATAGAAGAGACCGAAGCGCCAGGATAAATCTTTACATTTTTTCCTAACCGGGTTCCATCCCATAGAATAGCGTTAGGGCCTATCCAGCAGTTATCCCCGATTACTACATCTTTTTGAACGGTGGCAAAGGGTTCAATAATTACGTTGTTGCCGATTTTGGCTTCCGGATGAACGTTGGCTAAGGGATATTGGCTCATGAATTTTTACGAACAATGCTGGCTGTCATGGTACCTTCACACACAAGGGTGTTGCCCACAAAAGCGCGACCGCTCATTTTGGCAATACCTCGCTTAATGGGTGCTAATAAATGACATTGAATAACCAAAGTATCTCCGGGCAGTACCATCTTCCGGAATTTCATATTCTCTACGCCTAAGAAATAAGTCCAATAGTTTTCAGGATCTGGCACCGTGTTCAAAACAAGAATGCCACCGATCTGGGCCATGGCTTCAATCTGAAGCACCCCGGGCATTACGGGGTTGCCAGGGAAATGTCCTTGAAAGAAAGGTTCGTTCATGGTTACGTTTTTCACACCGGCAACACTTTCACTATCAAGATGAATGATTTTGTCGATCAATAAAAACGGATAGCGGTGTGGAAGAGTGGAAGCAATCCGGTTGATATCCATTACCGGAGGAAGATTAGGATTATACCTTGGCTTACCGGATTTCTCCGCTTCCTGCATAGCCTTCTTTAATTTCTTCGCGAAAGCCACATTGGCAGCATGACCTGGTCTGGCAGCAAGTACCTGGGCTTTTAGCGGACGCCCAGCAAGCGCAAGGTCACCTACAATATCAAGGAGTTTGTGTCTTGCGGGTTCGTTTTTAAAACGAAGCTCAATATTATTCAAGATACCCTCACTCTTCACTTCTACTTTTGGCTTGCCAAGCATCTTGGCAATATTGGCGAGTTCATCTTCTCTCACTACCCGATCAACAATCACAATCGCATTATTCAAATCACCTCCGCGTATAAGGTTGTTTTTATAAAGCATTTCCAGTTCATGCAGGAAGCAGAACGTACGACATGAAGCAATTTCTTTTTCAAACTGACGAATATCGGTAATGGAGGCATGTTGACTTCCCAACACAGGAGAGTTATAGTCAATCATCACTGTAACGCGGTAGTCATCAAGCGGAAGTGCGGCAATCTCCACGTTACGTGGGGCTTCCCGATAGAAGATGGGTTCTTGTACTTCAAAGAAATCGCGCAAGGCGTTTTGTTCTTCCGTTCCAACAGCTTTTAAGACATCAACAAATTCGCGTGAGCTTCCATCCATAATAGGACACTCCGGACCGTCAAGCTGAATTAAAACATTGTCAATTTCTAATCCTACCAAAGAGGCCAGCGTATGTTCGATGGTACTCACTTTGGCACCACTTTGTTCAATGGTTGTTCCTCTTGAAACATCAGTTACGTTATCACAATCGGCATCAATGATTGGTGAACCGGGTAAATCGATACGTTGAAACTTAATTCCGTGATTTGGCTTAGCAGGAACAAAAGTCATGTTGGTTTGAACCCCTGTATGGAGTCCCACCCCTGAAATAGTCACCGACTTTTGAATGGTTTGTTGTTTGATATTCAGCATTTTTCAAAAAAGTGGGCAAATTTAACCTCAATTAGGCAGAATTGCCAACTCTACTGATTATCAATTAATTATGGATGTAAGGTTATTTGTGATTTTCGATGTGTTCGGTTCGCGAAACCTTGTCCTCGAGTTCTTTTAAGCGTTGCAAAAGATCAGGAAGCCGCTTAAATACTGCGTATGACCGGAAGTACTCCTTTATATCAATACCTGGATAGCCAAGTAGCTTTTGATCTTCTTTAGTAACCGATTTGCTGATACCTGTTTGTGCCCCAAGACTGGTATTGTTGGCAATAACCAAGTGGCCCGCAATGCCTACCTGACCGGCAATCATGCAGTGCTCACCAATTTTTGTTGAACCGGAAATACCTGACTGAGCCGCAATAACAGTATTCTTCCCAACCTCCACATTATGGGCTATCTGAATGAGGTTGTCGAGCTTTACCCCCTGGCGAACTATGGTTGAGTCCCCAAAAAGAGTAGCACAATCAATAACCGTGTTGGCACCGATTGTCACATTATCTTCAATAATGACATTACCGAGTTGGGGGATTGTTTTATACGTGCCATCAGGTTGAGGCGCGAAACCAAATCCATCACTTCCTAAAACTGTTCCGGCATGAATCACACAATTGTTACCGATTTTTGTGCCCGAGTACACTTTTACATTTGGATGTAAAATAGTGTTGTCACCAATTTCCGTGTTATCACCCACAAATACGTGGGGGTAGATTTTTACGTTGGTGCCAATCTTCACGAAATTGCCGATGTAGGAGAAAGCACCGCGATAAACATGGGAACCACAGAGAGAACTTTTACCCATGAAACAGGGCTCTTCAACACCCTCTTTCTGGAAGCTTACCATTTTATGATATTCTTCCAGGAGTGTTGTGAAACTTAAATACGGATCGTCAACTAAAATGAGGGTAGTCTGAATATCTTTTCTGGGAGCAAAATCTTTCTTAACGATAACAGCAGAAGCATTGGTTGAATAAATATACTGTTCGTATTTGGGGTTTGAGAGAAATGCAATCTGACCTTTCTTTGCATCCTGAATTTTGGCAAGCATGTTAATTTTATCGTGGCCATTTCCTTTCACCTCGCCACCGAGCATGCCCGCTATCTGTTGTATGCTGAACTCCATCTTTCAGTTAAAAGTTATCAGTTAACTGTTATCAGTATCGCCACGCCCTAACCCCAAATCTCGCACCCCCAATTAACTATTAACGATTAACTGATAACGAATCCTACAAAGATACATTTTTAGGCCAGCAGAGGTAGTTTTTTTTCACGATTTTGGAAAGGGCCTGCACATTGGGAAGGTCAGAGGCTTTGGCAATATCAATCAATTCACCGTCCCGGGTCAGCAGGTTTATCTTTTGACCGTCATTATACCCTTCATTACTTACGGAACCGTGAGAAAACAGGAACCGGGCTTCAGCCCTGAGTACATTTAAAGATTGACTAATGGCCAAGGTTATGTCATCTACCTTTGCCTTGCTGATCGGAGCATTGGTAAGTGTAATTTGAAATAACTTGCGTTGAAGGAGACTGCCGGCAAGTAATGAAAGTATCGGATCGGTGTGACTTTGCCACAACTTTAATCCACCCCAAATATCGAGGTCATCAAACCGGCAGAAAGTTGTGAGCAGTTTAACGTTATGCTTAAAATTCTCAAGCGAATAATTTTGCTTTAAAAAAATAATGAGTGTTTCACTTCCCCCAACCTGTTCACCAGCCTGAAGCAGATATCGTGCTCGTTGAATTGTATTGACCAACATTCGCTCAGCACTTAAAGCTGTTTTGTGAAGATATACTTGCCAGTACATGAGTCTTCGTGCTGTCAAAAAATTTTCAATGCTGTAAATCCCTTTCTCTTCAACAACTAATTCATCGTTATGCACAGTCAGGATCGATAGAATTCTCTCCAGTCCGATTTTGCCTTCCATCACTCCCGTAAAAAAACAATCGCGATGTAAATAATCCAGACGGTCAATATCCAACTGACTGGAAACAAGTTGATGAAAGAATTTTCTTGCGTATGTGTTTCTGAAAATTTTAATAGTAAGGTTTAATGCATTCTTAAATTCCTTGTTAAGATAATCCATCACCAGGTAGGAGATACTTTCATGATTGATTTCATGAAGCAAGGTCTCTTCCAAAGCATGCGAGAATGGTCCGTGCCCTATATCATGAAGCAGGATGGCCAACCGGGAAGCTTCATATTCCTCATAGGATATTTCAATTCCCTTTTGTCTCAGATTATCGAGCACTTTTCCCATTAAATAATAAGCACCGAGCGCGTGTTGAAATCGTGAGTGCAGGGCAGCGGGATACACCATATCAGTAAGGCCCAGTTGTTTGATATGCCTGAGGCGCTGAAAAAATGGATGTTGAATTATTTCGAAGACTAACTCGGTGTTGATGGTGATGAAGCCGTAGAGGGGATCGTTTATTGTTTTTGATTTCATCGTTAATCGTTAATCGTTAATCGTTAATGGGAATTCACATTAGGCTAAATGTTTAGTACCTTTAGTTGCTTTTTAAGCTACTACGATTAACTATTAACCATTAACGGATAACGGAGTTAAAGATGCAAAGATATAGTATTCTCTGGGCGGATGACGAGATCGATTTACTGAAACCTCATATACTTTTTTTGGAGCAACGCGGATATGATATTACCCCTGTCAACAATGGCTCAGACGCGGTTGAGTTAAGCGATCAAAAGCACTTTGATGTGGTGTTTCTGGATGAGCACATGCCGGGTATGTCGGGATTGGAGGCCCTGAGCCAGATAAAAAATAACAAACCCAATCTTCCCGTGGTGATGATCACAAAGAATGAGGAAGAGAAGATTATGGAAGAAGCAATCGGTTCTAAAATTTCTGACTATCTCATTAAACCGTTGAATCCAAATCAGATTTTACTTTCAGTAAAAAAGATACTGGACAATAAACGGTTGGTGATTGAAAAAACCAACAGCAACTACCAGCAAGAGTTTCGCAAAATCAGTATGGCCTTTATGGACGATATGAATCATGAGGAGTGGGCTGATATTTATAAGAAATTGGTGTATTGGGAGCTTGAGCTTGAGCAGGCCGATAATCGCGATATGGCTGAAGTGCTGGATAATCAAAAATCAGAAGCCAATAGCAATTTTTGTAAGTTCATCAGCAGGAATTATGACAGTTGGCTGAATGATCCTAACAAAGATAAGCCTTTACTTTCCCATCAATTAATAAAAAGAAAAGTGTTGCCTGAGTTGGGTAAGAATATTCCGGTATTTATGGTATTAATCGACAATCTTAGATTTGATCAATGGAAGACCATCGAGCCCATTCTTAACGAAATTTTCACCATCGATTCGGAAGAACATTATTATTCAATCCTTCCGACTACCACCGCCTATGCACGGAATGCAATATTTTCAGGTATGATGCCTGCCGAAATGGCGAAGACCAAT
>JAKEEN010000141.1 GCA_022616575.1 Flammeovirgaceae bacterium | reverse complement strand
ATGTGTAAGCGGAAATGTTTCCAGGGTGGTGTATTCAACAGCATGTTGGTTTTGAACTTGCAACAAAGTAAGCCAGGCATTAAGTCCGGTGCCAAAACCAACTTCCAGAATTTTCATGGATGATGCTCGTTTAATAACTTGATTAAGTCCATGCAGGATAAAAACATGAATTGATTCCTGCATGGCGCCATGCAGGGAATGGTAGGTTTCATTCAGTTCCGTATTGAGTAAAGAATGAGAACCATCATGGGTTGTGATGAGTTGAACAGAACTCATTTTACTTTTTACTTTGAAATCAATGCCACAGCATACGCATTCATTCCTTCTTCCCTGCCCACATAACCTAACTTTTCGTTGGTGGTTGCTTTAATGGAAACTTCTTCCTCAGATATATTCATTAACGGTGCCAATACTTTTTTCATCGCATCGATGTGAGGATTTATTTTTGGGTTTTCCAATGTGATAGTGCAATCTACGTTCCCAATTTTCCAACCTTGTTCATGCAGCATTCGTGTCACTTCCTTTAAAAAAAATTTACTGTCCTTACCTTTCCAACGCTCGTCTTTATTTGAAAAGTGAAAACCGATATCGCGCATGTTAGCAGCTCCTAATAAAGCATCGCAGATTGCATGGATTAAAACATCTGCATCAGAGTGGCCTACAGCTCCTTTTTTTGCTTCTGTTAATTGTATTCCCCCAAGAAAAAAGGGTCTCCCCTCCTCCAGCACATGCACATCGAACCCCATGCCTACTCTTATCTTCATGGTAATTTAAATCGTAAATCGTAAATCGTAAATCGTAAATCGTAAATCGTAAATCTTTTAATTTACTGATTTATAATACAACACACTTGAGTTTTCTTCACTCAAAATATTTTTAGCAACACGCTGAATATCCTCCGGGCTCACTGCATTGATTAAGTCGCGCTCCTGATTCACTAAATTTACATCACCCGACAAAGCAGCAAAAGCAAGGTTAATCGCCCGATTCAATACTTCTACCTCTCCAAATTCTAATGTTGCTTCAGCCTGGTTTTTTACTTTCATTAACTCATTCAAGTCAACGCCATTTTTTACAACCTCTTGCAAAAGAGAATCCACTTCCTGCTCTGCATCGTGCAGGTCAATGCCATCACGCACTCGTCCACTCACTACCAATTGCCCCGGATCAATGGTTCCCATTACGAATGATGATATTGAGGTAAATAGTTCTTTTTCCTTTACCAGCTTCTGGTATAAGCGACTTGATTGTCCGCGACTGAGTACATCACTTAACAAATCAATCGCATAATAATCTTTATCAAACCGCCCTGGCATGTGAAATGATTTGTATAAGGCGCTGGCGGGTACTTTAGCCTCCACGATCTCCGCTCTTTTCTTCTCTTGCCTCGGTTCTCTCGGAAGTTGTCTCTCCATTTTATTTCCTGACGGAATGGGACCAAACCATTTCTCTGAAAGTTCTTTGACTTGACTGGTTGTTACATTGCCTGCCACTACTAAAATGGCGTTGCCTGGAATATAGTGTTTATAGAAAAAATCCTTCACATCTTCCATGGTAGCATTTTCAATGTGCGAAGGCTCTTTACCAATCGTTGCCCATTTATATGGATGGGTATGATAAGCCAGCGGTCTGAGTTTCAACCAAACATCACCGTAAGGTTGATTGAGATATCGCTGTTTAAATTCCTCCACTACTACTTTTCGTTGCACCTCCAGCACTTTCGGGTCGAACGAGAGACTTAGCATCCGGTCGCTCTCCAGCCAAAATCCGGTTTCAATATTTTCTGCCGGTACGGTTAAATAATAATTGGTGATATCGGTACTGGTAAAGGCATTGTTTTCTCCCCCCACCAATTGCAGTGGTTCATCATAGCTCGGAATATTTTTAGAACCCCCAAACATGAGGTGCTCAAACAAATGGGCAAACCCCGTCTTGTCCTCCCGTTCATCGCGCGAACCGACATCATACAAAATGTTCATAACCGCAATTTTTGCTGTTGGGTCTTCGTGAACGATTACGCGGAGTCCGTTGGAAAGGGTAAACTGATTAAAATGAATCATTATCGATATTTACGTTCCAAATAATTTGTATAGTCTTCCTTCCAATTAGCTGTAACTCCCTTTGCGAGCCCGCTTAATTGTTTCACCTGAGGAGTTATATTCTCTTGTGAATCCTTTTCACCTTCTTCTTTGAATTCTTCATCAGGAACTTAACCTCTAAAAATATCAAAAAGGTTTAACTTGCGCCTCTTTTAATTTTCTATGAATTTCGAACGCAAGAAATACTCCAACGAAACACTTATTAATCTATACCAGGGCCTCCTTAAGCCCCGCATGATCGAAGAAAAAATGCTGATTCTGCTTCGTCAGAATAAAATAAGCAAATGGTTTAGCGGTATCGGGCAAGAAGCTATTTCAGTGGGCCTGACTATGGCCTTGCAACCCGATGAATATATTCTGCCAATGCATAGAAATTTAGGTGTTTTCACTTCCCGCAATATGCCTTTTGATCGCCTTTTTGCCCAATGGCAAGGCACCCCAATGGGATATACAAAAGGCCGCGACCGTTCCTTTCACTTTGGCACGAACGAGCATCACATAGTTGGCATGATCTCGCACCTCGGCCCGCAAAACGGAGTAGCCGATGGTATTGCGCTTGCCTATAAGCTAAAGGGGGAGAAAAAAGTAGCTGCCGTTTTCAACGGTGATGGTGGCACGAGTCAGGGAGATTTTCATGAGGGTGTAAATGTGGCAGCCGTTTGGGACTTGCCTGTACTCTTTATTATAGAGAACAATGGCTATGGACTATCAACACCGAGTAGCGAGCAGTTCCGGTGCGAAAGTTTTGCCGACAAGGGAATTGGATATGGTATTGATGCAATCAGCATTGACGGTAATAATATCCTGGAAGTTTACGATACACTCAGTCTACTCGCCAAAGATTTACGCGAGAATCCAAGGCCCGTATTGGTTGAGTGCAGAACCTTCCGCATGCGTGGCCATGAAGAAGCATCGGGCACTAAATATGTTCCGAAAGAATTGATGGACGAGTGGGCCAAGAAAGACCCGATCGATAACTATGAAAAATATCTCATCGCAGAAGGCGTGATTGATGCGAAGTTCATTGAGGATATCCGGAAGAAAATAAAGAAAGAAATTGAAGATGGGTTGGCAGTAGCATTTGAAGAAACCCATCCGGAAGCCAACACGACCATTGAATTAAATGATGTTCATGCTCCCTTCACCCAGATTGTTATTGAGCCTTCATCAGAAAAGAAAAGTGAGAAACGATTTATCGATGCCATTAGCGATGGCTTGCGTCAAAGCATGGAACGGTTCGATACGTTGGTTCTGATGGGGCAGGATATTGCTGAGTATGGGGGTGTATTCAAAATTACAGAAGGCTTTGTTGAGAAATTCGGAAAACATCGCGTACGCAATACACCCTTATGTGAAGCAGCCATTCTTGGTTCAGGTCTTGGTCTTTCCATCAAAGGAATGAAAGCTATGGTCGAGATGCAGTTTGCCGATTTCGTTACTGAAGGTTTTAATCAGATCGTAAACAATCTTGCAAAAGCACATTGGCGTTGGGGTCAACAAGCCGATGTAGTAGTTAGAATGCCAACGGGTGCAGGAACTGCGGCCGGGCCATATCATAGTCAATCGAATGAAGCGTGGTTCTTTCATACTCCGGGATTGAAGATCGTATATCCTTCTAATCCCTATGATGCCAAAGGATTGTTATGCGCAGCACTGGAAGATCCCAATCCCTACATGTACTTCGAGCATAAGTTCTTGTATCGTTCGGTGAAAGATGTAATTCCTGACGACTATTATACCGTTGAAATCGGCAAAGCAAAAACAGTAAGGGAAGGAAATGATATCTCTATTATAACGTATGGTATGGGTGTTCACTGGGCGCAGGAAATCTTAGATGCAATGCCCGAAGTAAGTGCTGATGTTATTGACCTGCGAACCCTTTTGCCGTGGGATCGTGAAGCTATTGCTGAGACGGTGAAGAAAACGAACCGTGTTTTAATCTTTCATGAAGACACACTCACAGGAGGTATTGGTGGTGAAATTGCTGCGTGGATCAGTGAGAATTGTTTCAATGATCTTGATGCACCGGTTATGCGCATTGCCAGTTTAGATACTGCTATTCCCTTCGCACCAACCCTTGAACAAAACTTCTTACCAAAAGGCCGGTTGAAAAATAAGATCGAAGAACTCCTCTCGTTCTAGAAGTCAGTCATTAGTCGATGGTTATTAGAAATACTATTGACTAATGACCCGTGACTAACAACTAAGAACTAACAACTAATCTTTGTATCTTAGCCTGTTTCAATAAAGCTTTTGAAGCCAATCGCCACAAGCAGGGGAATTTCTACAGGTAAGGCATTGATTTTTTTCTGTGCCCTGTTTGTACTTTCCTTAGGGTATAACCTCACCACAAATGCTCAAAATGCCAAAGGTGATAAACCCAAACGGGAATCGCGTTTCAAACTTCCTCCAAAGGGAAAACCCATCAAGAAAAAGAGACCTACCGCAAGGGTAAAATCGAAAAAAGGTTCTCCTGCCAGCCGCGCTTCTTATGCACAGACAGGGAAACGGAGGCCAGGCGGGGGCGATAGGGTCGGGAAACCATTAGGTCCAATTTTCAATACACCGCGAGGAACGGGTGATCGTCCATGGAAGGGTGGCGCCTCAGGCAACCGAATTTCGGTTCGATCTACATCCGGAAAAACAAGAAATGTATATCCGCAATTTGGTAGATATAGTAGTCATCGTTCTGTTTCCGGTAAGCAACAAAAGGTTTGGGGAAAGCAACGTGTTGCCGTTCGGTCCATCAGCGGCCGTTCAAAAAATGTTTATCCGCAGTTCGGGAGGTACAATACTGATCCTGCAAAAATGCCAGGCTTCAGTCCGAAAGTTCAATCGAACCGGCAAGAGATAGCGCGTGCAGAAAATATGTCTAAAAAGCCGGGGTATGGAAAACGAAAGTACAAAGTAAGTCCCCGCTCGGCCTCATCTTCCTACCTTGCACGAAGAAGCATTAATACCTATGCAAACTTCTGGAGAAAACCACGTCCCTGGGAACAATCCACAAACAAAGACATAGCTGGTAAGCCTTTACGCACACGTAACTACCAGTCGAGAGGACAGGTTTTAGAGTATCCTAAATTCAATGCACAACATAAGGTAAAACCTCGAGGCGACAGACCATATAAAGGCCCCTCCCAAAATTATGTTTCCGCCTCACGCAGTGGCCGAGCCTGGAAAGGGGACATTGCCGGAAGGAAAGTAAGGGCCAGGAACTATCAATCAAAAATTACAACCAAAGGTATTACTGGGGGCTACCAGTCTGCTTCGCGCAAACCGGAAACAAGAACAGGCAAATCTCCAATTCCGGTTAAGCAACCGAGGGTAACGGGCCAAGGGAGTTGGCGCGGAAATATGCGCTTATTTCAGCTAAAACCGCCTATGGGAAAGCAGGGGGTTGATTATGCTGGCAGCATTAAAGCACGTAAACCCTTCAAAGGCGGTGGTAGCGTAAGCGGTAAACTTTGGAATAATCAAGGTCGTGCTATTTCCGGTAAGTCACCAGGAATCGGTGCAGACAGAGTTGGCGATTGGCAGGGCAACCTAAGACTATTCGAACT
>JAKEEN010000018.1 GCA_022616575.1 Flammeovirgaceae bacterium | reverse complement strand
CAACATAAATACCGGCAGTCTCAAATTGCAGACCTAATGCTTCAGAAATTTTGAGGGCTACATGACAGTACTTGCTCGCAAATTCATATTCAGAAAGCTCAGTATAGATTTCGCCAATCTTCTGGTTTGCTTCTACCACTAATGGTGGATATGGATATTGCCTGGTTAATTCCAGCGCATCGAAACAAAACTTTAAAGCTTCGGCAAAGTTGTTCCTCGAATAAAAAAGGTCAGCCTTATTAAGAAAACACCGGATTTCATGAAAATAATCTTCCAGTTCCCTGGAGAGCGTACACATGGAGTCATAATACACTTCAGCCTGGTCAAACTGAAACATATTGGTATAGGCTCTGCCGATATTCGAATAAATATCGGTTAATGAAACCGCATCGGCATACTGCCTCATCGCCAGCGCCTGCTGCAGATAATTCAATGCCGACTGGTTATCATATAAAAGCAGTTTTAACAAGGCAATATTCTTATAAAGCGCAGGCTTATATTTAAGTATCTTGTTCGCTTCAATCACTCTCAGGGACTCATCATAGAATCGCTCGGCAGAGTCATAGCGTGCCTGGGCACGATAATTATTTCCAAATAACATCAGGCAATACGCATCCAGGTCTTTTGACTGTGGATCATGAATAGCCAAACTGGCACGATAACTCAGGCTTGCCTGATCATACCGGCCAAAAGAAATATGGCCAATACCGATCAACGTGTGTGCATACTTCTTCCCTCGCGTGTAATTGTTTTTTGTAGAAAGGGCAAGCGCCTGTTCAGCGTAACGTGTGGCCAGGCTGTCATTAAAATCAAAGTATTCGTAGGATAATTCATTAAGCACATCTGCCCGTTGTTTATCCGGCAGGTCAGTTTCCAACAGGTTTTTCAGACTGTCTTTGATATTCGTTTGCTGGGCGAAGGCTAAATACGCTGGAATAGTAAGAAGAAGTGATACGAAAATAATCCTCAGCATGATTAAATTGTTGCCCTAAGTAACGACAGTTAACACCCTAATTAACAGGAAAAAAAATATGCTCAAAACTATTTTAAAAAAAACGGGAATAGAACTGCTGCTGGAAAAGCAAAAAGACTACAAAAACGTAGTTACCATGCAGATTGTCATCATCGTATTCGGACTCACCCTCTCTGAATATATCATACAGGGAACCAGTACCTCACTCTCTAAATTTGTGACTACGCTTTTCTCCTTCTTCGGGGCCTTGTATGCATTTCTGCTCTGGGATTTGCTGAGGAACTTTACCTCTTATAAGCCACTGATCAACACCTTTTTTGTGGTGCTCTCAGGCATTGTTGTGGTTGGCACGTTGGTTGAATTTCCTTATTACACATTCTGGGAAGTGCCCGACCGGCAACTCTACCTGCTCATCATCCACGGGCTCCTCTTCCCGATTGAGGTAACGGTGATTGCCTTTGCCATCCGGGATATTTTCTCGGGTAGCATTTTGACGCCTGATAAGCTCTGGGGTTCGGCCTGTGTTTTTTTGATGATCGGTATTTCATTTGGCAGCTTGTATGATCTCATCTGTATTGTGAAACCGGGAAGCTTGGGGATTGAGGTAGCATCAGGACTTCCTAATTATGCCGAATGTGTTACGCATAGCCTGAGTATTTTAGGAGGTGCCGACCCGGGGCATCCGGAGGCTTCCAAATTAATCCGGAATATCAGTGTCATAGAGGCTGTTTGGGGAAATTTATTTGTAGTTTTGATTATAGGTAAACTTATGGGTCTACCACGCCCTGATAAACAACCAACTAAACCGAACGAATTAATATGAACAACCGCAGATTTATCCCATTCATTGTGCTAGGCATCATTGTCTTCTTTGTGCTGGCCGGTGTCTCCTCGAATTTATTTTATACCATCGAAGCAGGCGAGCGTGGCGTGCTCTTTTACAAGTTCGGTGACGGACTTGATAAAGAGAATATTCAAGGCCCCGGCTTCCACACCAAAGCACCGTGGAATGAAGTTTATATTTATAGTGTACGGGAGCAATCGCGCGATGAGAACATGGATGTACTCGACAAAAGCGGACTTTCCATCCATGTGGATGTGACGGTACGTTTCAATCCCCTGCCAGATAAAATCGGATTTGTACACGAAAAATTCAATAAGGATTATGTTGAAATTCTGGTAGCCCCGGAAGTACGGTCCACCGTTCGCCAGGTGATGGGCCGCTTTACCGCGGAAGAAATTTATTCAACCAAACGGGCCGAGGTAGAAGCGACTATTAAAGAAGAATCCGAGCGCATTCTAATTGCCAATAATGTTCATATGGTGGCCCTGCTTATCCGCTCTATTAACCTCCCTGAGCAAATCAAAGGAGCTATTGAGAATAAATTACAACAGCAGCAGGAAGCACTGGCCTATCAGTTTCGGTTGGATAAGGAAAAGAGCGAAGCAGAACGCAAGCGCATTGCTGCCGAGGGTGAATCAAGAGCCAATAATATCATTAATAACAGCTTGACAGACAAGCTTTTGAAGATGCGTGGAATCGAGGCCACCCTGGAGCTCTCCAAGTCGCCAAACTCCAAGATCATTGTAGTCGGTTCTGGTAAAGATGGCATGCCGCTAATCCTTGGAAATAATTGATGGATTGTTCTATTAAATTTAAATCTCTCTTCTTTTTTTACACTGCGAACAAACTATATTTAGAAGCATAAAATACTATACGCATGCCCAAGACTGTTGAACTCATCATTGACGGCAAATCACATCACTTGCCGGTGATCGAAGGATCTGAAAACGAATTAGCTATTGACATCAGCGACTTGCGCGATAATACGGGTTATGTAACCCTTGATGTCGGATATAAAAACACAGGTGCCACACAAAGTGCTATTACATTTTTGGATGGCGAAACAGGAATCTTGCGTTATCGGGGGTATGCTATTGAAGACCTGGCAGAAAAATCATCCTTTCTTGAGGTTGCATACTTATTAGTCTTCGGAGAACTTCCTACAAAGGCCCAATTGGATAAGTTTACACACGATATTACTACCCACACATTGGTTCATGAGGATGTGAAGAAAATACTCGATGGATTTCCTTCCACTTCTCACCCCATGGGTGTGCTGGCCTCCCTTTTCTGTGCACAGACAGCCTTCTATCCGGAGTCTTTAGACCCGAACCGTTCAACGGAAGGGGTGTACTTAAGCATTGTTCGGTCATTGGCCAAGATGCCCACATTTGCTGCATGGGCATATAAAAATGCAGTAGGACACCCGGTTAACTATCCTGACAATAAACTTGGTTATTGTGCCCGGTTCCTGAAAATGATGTTTGCCTTGCCTGCCGAAGATTTTGAAGTAGATGAAGTGGTCGCAGATGCCCTTGATAAGTTATTGATCCTTCATGCCGATCATGAGCAAAATTGTTCTACCTCTACGGTTCGGATCGTGGGATCCTCCAAAGCAAGTATTTATTCTTCCATCTCTGCAGGTATCAATGCCTTGTGGGGACCCCTGCATGGGGGTGCCAACCAGGAGGTAATCGTTATGCTGGAAAACATTAAAAAAGATGGCGGCAACACAGATAAATGGATTGATAAAGCAAAAGACAAGAATGACCCATTCCGTTTGATGGGCTTCGGCCACCGCGTATATAAAAACTTTGACCCACGCGCTAAAATAATTAAGAAAGCAGCCGATGATGTATTGAAGAAACTGGGCGTCAATGACCCGGTTCTGGATATTGCCAAGCGACTTGAAGAAATTGCCCTGAAAGATCCTTATTTTGTTGAGCGCAAACTGTATCCCAATGTTGATTTCTATTCCGGTATTATTTACAGGGCCTTAGGCATTCCGGTGGATATGTTTACGGTTATGTTCGCTATGGGCCGCATGCCCGGATGGATTGCCCAGTGGAAAGAGCTGCGCGAAAATAAAGAACCGATTGGCCGTCCCCGTCAAATCTACACAGGTCAAAAACTCAGACCATTTCTTGAAATCTCTAAGCGCTAGACCCCCATGGAATTACAAAAGCAATTTGAGGAGGCGGTAGAACGCTCGAAGCAACTTACCAAGCGTCCTTCAAATGAAGAATTGTTGGACTTATACGCCCTGTTCAAGCAAGGCACCGATGGAGATGTGAGTGGCGACCGGCCGGGAGGGTTTGATTTCAAAGCAATTGCCAAGTATGATGCCTGGGCTTCAAAAAAAGGAACATCAAAAAACGATGCCATGAAAGCCTACATTGACCTGGTTGAGAGACTCCACCAGCAATACGCGTAATCATTTGAATCTCTTCTACCAACCTGAAGTAGAAAATGGTCATCATT
>JAKEEN010000017.1 GCA_022616575.1 Flammeovirgaceae bacterium | reverse complement strand
GCTTACGGAAAATATGTAGGCGAAGCATGTGACTGGTTTATAAAGAAAAACAGGTTGAGGTCGGTTGATTTTATCGCATCACATGGACATACCATTTTTCATCAGCCTCAACATGGATTTACCTTTCAAATTGGAAATGGGAATTTCATTCATGCGATCACGGGCTTTCCTGTAATTTTTGACTTTCGAAGTTTAGATGTGGCGCGCGGAGGGCAAGGCGCACCCTTAGTTCCTGTTGCGGATAAATTTCTTTTCTCTGAATACGATGCCTGTTTGAATCTTGGTGGCATCGCCAATATTTCGATGGAAGAAAAAAGGCAGCGTATCGCTTTTGATATTTGCTTTGCGAACATGGCCTTGAATTACCTCGCTTCGAAAATTGACATGCCATATGATTCAAATGGAGAACGGGCTTCTTCAGGCCAGGTTAATAGTAAACTTCTTCAGTCGGTATTAAACGTTTACACAAACATCAGAAATAAGAGACCCTCTCTGGGGCGTGAATTTTTTGAATCGGCAGTAGTACCTCTAATTAACACCTCTGTCATTTCGGTGGAGGATAAACTTGCCACCTTTGTTGAATCTATTGCCGTTGAAGTTGCTGCCTCAATTCCTTTGAGAAAAAAGAAGCTAAACATTTTGTGTACAGGTGGTGGTGCGTTCAATTCATTTCTGATTTATCGCATAGCCGAACATTGCGATGAACGGGCGTTTTGTATCCTGGCCGATGAAACAACCATCAAATACAAAGAAGCCATGGCATTTTCCTTTCTGGGGATACTTCGATCAAGAAATGAAATGAACTGCCTGAAGAGTGTAACAGGTGCTTTACAAGACAGCAGCAGTGGTTTGATGGTTGGATTCTAACCTCCATATTTGCAGCCTAATTTTTTCGCAATGAAACAACTCCTCCAAAAATTTGAAACCAAGCGACCTGAAATTGTATTTGAGTGGAAGGATACGGAGACTGAAGCCGTAGGCTGGGTGGTGATCAATTCACTTCGGGGAGGCGCTGCGGGCGGTGGAACGCGTATGCGTGCGGGACTTGACAAGCGCGAAGTTGAATCGCTGGCTAAAACAATGGAAGTAAAATTCACTGTTTCCGGCCCGGCAATCGGAGGAGCAAAATCAGGGATTAACTTCGATCCCAATGATCCGCGCAAAGCCGGAGTTCTTCAGCGTTGGTATGCCGCGGTGATGCCTTTACTTAAATATTATTATGGCACAGGGGGTGATTTGAATGTAGATGAAATTCATGAAGTAATTCCAATTACAGAAGATGTGGGTATCTGGCATCCGCAGGAAGGAGTATTTACAGGTCATTATAAACCGAGTGAAGCGCAAAAAGTAAATCGCATCGGTCAGCTCAGGCAAGGAGTGGTAAGAGTTATTGAAGACTCAACTTTTACGCCCACGCTATCGAAAAAATATACAATAGCAGATATGTGTACGGGCTATGGTGTTGCCGAGGCAGTGCGTCATTATTATGAATTATGGGGTGGTAATCTTTCCGGTAAACGAGCAGTGGTTCAAGGCTGGGGTAATGTTGGGGCGGCTGCAGGCTTTTACCTGGCGCAAATGGGGGTAAAGATTGTCGGTATTATTGGTAAAGAAGGGGGACTCATTAATCAAAACGGATTTTCAGTTGACCAGATCAAGAAATTAGTTGTTGACCGTGATGGCAATCGCCTGGTATCGGATGGGTTGCTGCCCTACGAAGTCGTGGATAAAAAAATCTGGGATCTGGAATTTGAAATTTTTGTTCCGGCTGCAGCATCAAGGTTGATAACGAAAGAACAGCTTGACAAAATGCTAAAGACAGGTGTGGAGGTTTTTTCATGCGGAGCCAACGTTCCGTTTGCCGATCCTGAAATCTTCTTTGGGCCGACAGGCTTATATGCCGATCAGAAAATCTCCATCATTCCTGATTTTATTGCCAACTGCGGTATGGCACGGGTATTTGCTTATTTCATGGAAAAAGAAGTGAGCATGGAAGATGCGGCTATTTTCTCTGATATATCGAATACGATCCGTAAGGCGCTTGAAAAATCACATCAGATAAATCAGGGGAAAACAGGAATTGCACAAACCTCTTTTGAGATTGCTTTAAAGCAATTGGTCTAATCCGTCAGAGCTGACTAAATGGTTTGTACACGAAAGTTTTACTAAAATGGTATTCTGCTTTGTGAATTTTATCGCAGAAGGATTTTAATGCATGAGGGGCTGAATAATTAAGTAAGCGGCACATCCACCAAAATATCCCAGCATGGCGAAGAAGCTGATCTTCTTCATGTACCAGATAAAGTCAATTTTCTCCATACCCATGGCAGCAACACCTGCGGCCGATCCGATAATTAATATACTTCCACCTGTACCAGCGCAATACGCAAGGTACTCCCAGATCATATGATCTTGCGGATACATATCCATACTGTACATACCCATGCTGGCAGCAACCAGCGGTACGTTATCAACCACGGCCGAGATAAGTCCGATTACCGTGATAATGATTTTCTGATCGCCAATTGTCTGATCTAACCAAGCCGCAAAGTGATGCAGTGTTTGCATTGACTCCAGCGCCCCCACGGCCAATAGAATTCCTAAGAAGAAAAGTACACTCGGCACATCGATGCGTGCTAATGCCCCGGCAGCCGTGTAATTTTTTTTCATCGCCTCATCCAAGGCAGGATTAATTAATTCAGAAACTACCCACATCACACCCAGGCCGAGCAGCATACCAATATAAGGTGGCATGTGTGTAAGTGTTTTGAAGATTGGAACAAAGACTAAGGCACCAACACCAAGAATCAACATCATCCGGCCGGTCTTGATTTCTTCTGATTGATTTTTTGTTTGATGTTCCGTGTGTTCACCCAATGTTCCCGTCAAGGTAAAATTTAAATACAGTAAAGGCACCAGCATACAAATAACACTTGGGATGAATAGTGATTTCATGATGGCCCCAGTTGAGATTTGTCCGCCAATCCATAGCATAGTCGTTGTTACATCGCCAATGGGTGTCCACGCTCCACCGGCATTCGCGGCAATCACAATCATACCGGCAAAAAATAAGCGCATGTCCTTATTAGGAATTAGTTTGCGGATTAATGAGATCATGACAATGGTTGTAGTCAGGTTATCCAACACTGATGAAAGAAAGAAGGTAACCCAGCAGATAATCCAAAGAAGTGATTTAGGGTTTTTGGTCCTTATGCGGTCTGTAATAAATCTGAATCCGTGATGAGCATCGACTAATTCAACAATAGTCATAGCACCCATCAAGAAGAATAATATCTGTGCGATACTGTCGAGGTGGTTGCCTAACTCGTGTTGTACAAACCCCCGGTACAAATCAATATTTGTAAAAGTGGCAAATCTTTCGAGTCCCTCTTCAAGTTTAAGTTCTTCAATGAATGTTTTATAATGAGTACTTGAAAGTATGCTGTCAAAAGGCTCGGCCAGCATGAAAAGTGTCCAGCAAATGACCCCTGTAAGAATGGCAGAAGCAGTTTTATTGACTTTGATTGGATGTTCAAAGGCTATACACAAGTAGCCCAGAATGAAAACAATAACAATGATGGTTTCCATAGGTTAACGGATAGGTGCCGGAAAGATGGAAATTTTCTTTGAGGGATTTATGGGGGTGTTGGTATTAAATTTTTGAGAAAATCCGTAACCATTAATGAGGGTGCACGGCCAGGTATGGATAAATAAGTAAGTACACAATGGCTCCGGCAAAATACCCTAACATAGCCAACAGTGAAATTCTCTTTAAGTACCAGATAAAATCAATTTTTTCCATACCCATAGCAGCTACTCCAGCGGCAGAACCGATGATTAGAATACTTCCACCTGTGCCTGCGCAGTACGCCAGGTATTCCCAAATCATGTGGTCGGTATAATAAGTTTCCTCGTTGTGCAGCATGGGCATCTTGCGGTTGGCTTCCATCGAGAGGTGGCAGCCGAAACAGTTCGGCGTCCACGAGGTGT
>JAKEEN010000140.1 GCA_022616575.1 Flammeovirgaceae bacterium | reverse complement strand
GGTTTATCAAAAACTATGGACTAAAAACGGATCGCCCTTACTTTATTACAGTCAACGCCAGAAAGAATTGCTGCAAGCTGAATTAAAAAATTCTCATGATGTGTACCTGGCCATGCGCTACAAGAACCCTTCTATTGCTTCTGTACTTGAAGAAATCAAAGCCAAGAATTATCGGAAAGTAGTTGTTCTTCCTTTGTTCCCTCAGTATGCCTCGGCATCTACAGGGTCTGCTCTGGATGAAGTAATGCGCGTAATAAAGAAGTGGTGGGTAATTCCGGAGGTGAAGGTGATCAATCAGTATTATAATCATCCGTTATTCATCAAGGCATTTGCTGAGCGTGGAAAGCAATATGATTTCTCTGAGTATAATCATATTTTATTTTCATACCATGGCTTACCGGAAAGGCAAGTCGATAAAGTACATCAGGAAGGTTTGTGTTCAAATCATAATTGCGAAAATGAAATCAGCGAAGAAAATAAGTTTTGTTACAAAGCTACCTGCCATGCAACCACTCGTTTGCTGGCAGAGAAACTCAACATCCCAAAAGAAAAATATACTGTTTGCTTTCAATCACGCCTCGACAAAAAATGGTTAATGCCCTTTTCAGATAAAGTAGTTGAAGAATGTGCCAGGAGGGGAATGAAGAAGATCCTTGTCTTCTCACCGGCTTTTACTTCTGATTGCCTTGAAACCATAATTGAAATTGGTGAGGAGTACCAGGAGATGTTTCGTCAGTACGGAGGAGAGAAAGTGCAACTTGTTGAAAGCCTGAATGAGCATCCTGTGTGGATACAGTGCTTGAAAGAACTGGTTATTACAAATTGACGAACTCCAAAATTTAATATGATACGAGGAGCAGGGAACCCTGAAAGTATGTTTGATACCCGCGTCTATGTACGCTGGACTTTGGTCGGCATAACTGTAATGCTGGAGGGCGTGTTGGGATGGTTTATTTATAATTCGTGGAATAATTTTAATCAGGATACCGGTGCCAAAATCATGATTGGAAGCTTGCTAATGGCGGGGTTGCCTTTTATATGCAAGCAGGCAGATACTATGCTTGACCCCAAGAGAAAAGAAAAGGAGAAAGAAACTCTTTATGGAGAGATTAGGGAACGAATCAAGGTGACTCAGAAGCATTGGTAATACCGGATTAACCTGCAATCTTCAGCACGGCCTCCACAAAGCGGTCTAGATCCCTGGTGGTTGTATAAACATGAGGGGTAACGCGCACACCACTGATGTTTTCCCATTTAATAGCCACTGTATGAATCTGGTGATCGGCAAATAGTTTGCTGGCAATTGTTTCTGGCTCCAGCCCATCGATCGAAAAATTTCCGAGAGCGCACGAATGTTCCGGCTTCAATGATATATTAAGTTTTATGCGTGGGTGTTTCACAACTTTCTCGCACCAGTAATTTTTTAGAAAACGCAGCCTTTCTTCTTTACGCTTGCTTCCGATGGCTAACTGAAAATCAATGGCTTGGCCGATCGCTTGCTCGGGTGCGAAAGAGCGGGTGCCGAGTGTTTCAAATTTTTTGATGTCATCGGCCTGTGGTTTATCGTTAGGAAAAAGAGGCCACAGTCCTGCTACATTTTCTTTTTTTACATACAGCATACCTGTGCCAAAAGGCGCACACAGCCATTTGTGAAGGCTGGTGCCAAAATAGTCAGGATTAAAATCAGAAATTTTATAATCCATATGCGCAAACGTATGAGCCGCATCAACAATAGAAATGATATTTCGTTTACGCGCTTCTTCACATAGTTTTTTTACCGGCATGATCTGACCTGTCCAGTTGATCATATGTGTAATGTGCCAGATTTTTGTTTTAGAATTTGTGGCGTCAACAAATGCCTTTACAATTTGCTCTTCATTTTCAATGGGTAAGGTAAAGTTGAGCCATTGTATTTTGATGCCGTCACGAAGTTCTTTTTGTTTCCATGCCTGGATCATGTTTGGATAATCCTGCTTAGTCATGATTATCTCATCGCCTTTCGAAAGTGACAAGCCATAGGTTATGGTACCTAATGCCTCAGTTGCATTTCGATTAATGGCTACGGTCTGATTGGAAACGCCTGCCAGGTCGGCTAATTTTTTTCGAAGCGGTTCTCTTCCCTTATCGAGGATTTGCCACATGTAGTAAGTAGGTGCCTCATTGCTATAGTGGTAATAGCGGTCCACAGCATCTTGCACAACTTTAGGTTGCGGACTCACTCCCCCATTATTCAAGTTTAAAATGGTAGGAGTTACCGTATAGGCCTGTGCCATTCGTTCCCAGAGCTCATCATCGTTAGCTGCCTGAAGGGGTGATAATTGATTGAGTTCAAGGAGTGCATCAGAAAGATTTTCGGCTTGAGCTGCCAGTGGACTGAGTGCTACGGCTCCTGCAACACCCAGAGTCCTTTTAAAGAACGATCTGCGGGAATTCATAAAGGTAGATTAGGTGCAATGAAGTTACGTTTTTTGTTTGATTTCATTTTTAAACTGAAAGCGTAAGTCTGTCAAGAACAAGCAAATAGATCATGCGTATTGCGCGCATCAAAGAGATCACAGTTTAAGACTATTCAACACGCTGAAGCCTTCGCAGTTCTTTCCCTTTCCACGCAGTAACTCCGACCACAAGCAACGTCATACAACCTCCAAAAATCACCGAAGGGATTAAGCCTAGTAATTTAGCGGCTAGCCCCGACTCAAACATGCCTATTTCGTTTGAGGAGCCAACGAAAATATTATTTACAGCAGAAACACGGCCTTTCATGTTCTCAGGTGTTAAGGTCTGTAATATCGTGCTGCGAATAATAACACTCACACCATCAAAGCCGCCACTGGCCATGAGAAGACCCAGTGAAAGCCAGAAATTTTTTGAAAGGGCAAACGCAATCATACATAAACCAAAGCCACCTACACACCACAATAATTTTCTTCCCATATTTCGTGTAATTGGATTGTGTGCAATCGTAACGGCTACTAACAAGGCGCCAATCGATGGGGCGGATCTTAAAATACCCAAGCCTTCCGGTCCTGATTTTAATATTTCAGAAACGAAGATGGGAAGCAGTGCTACGGCACCTCCAAACAAAACAGCAAACAGGTCAAGTGAAATGGCCCCCAGGATAATTTTATTACTGAATACAAACCGCAATCCTGCTTTAATTTTTTCTACCGTTCCTTGTTCTTCTGAAGCAGCGGGAAGGGGCTTATAAGAAACTAAGATCATCAGAACAAGACCAATCACTATAAGGGTTACATCAGCCGTGTAAGCGGTTTGAATACCAAAGAAGCCGTAAAGAAATCCGCCTAACGCGGGCCCACCGATCAGCGCTGTTTGCCAAAACGTACTATTCCAGGTAATGGCATTATTGTAAAGATCGCGCGGGATAAGCTGAGGCATATAAGAAAACACAGCAGGCGTAAGAAAGCCCCGTGCAATCCCGCTAAAGAAAATCACAACATAAATAGGGAAGGCGCCATATGCAAGAATGAAGTTTGTTGGTTCGATTGTAAAAAAAAGCAAACACGCTGAACACAAAACCAGTGTGGAGACAGTGATGAGAATTATTTTTTTGCGCTGTACAACATCTGCCACATGGCCTGCGTAAAGTGAAACTGCAATAGACGGGATGGCCTCAGCCAGGCCGATAAGACCAAGAGAAAGCGGATCGCGTGTGATCTCGTATACCTGCCAACCAACAATAACCGCCTGCATGTTGATAGCCACCGTAATGCAAAACCGGGCACTAACAAATATTCGAAAGTCTTTAATGCGCAATGCTGCGTATGGATCTTTAGCGAGTTCCATTTTTTAGAAATGATTCTATCGCTTCAACAGCTAGCTGTCTACGTGTTTCCTTTTCGCCTTTTATTTCAGTGAATGAAGTATCGAGTGCGGTGAGCTCTTTTTTGTAAATGCTATAAAGTTCTTCTCGTTTGTTGGGCTGTTCACGCTGTGGATCATCTTCCCACGGCACATCAACGTAGGTGAGCAGGGTTACATCGTACTTACTCTCCTGTACATTCTTCACGATTTCCGGGTCACATTCACCAAACTTGAATTCACTCCAGACTTTAATCACCAGTAATGTTGTGTCGCAAATGAGAATATTTTTAGTGAAGTGAGTCCATTCATTTTCAATGCGCTGTTGACCATGTGCAATAGTCAGTAAATCTTCTTTTTTATACGGCCGGGTTAAATTATCCAGAAAGCCTCGCGCATATTCGGGCACCCATTCTGTGTGGTAGTGCTCCGCCAGAAATTTTGACAGATCGGTTTTGCCCGTGCATTCCGGGCCCACAATTGCCACTTTAATTAATTTGGATTGTTCAGCTGGATTCATTTCAACTAAAATGATGGATATTTTTCAAAAAGTCTAACGATCTGTATCTTTCAGGGAAACAACCTCTGTGAATCGAAGAAAAATTTTAAAAAGCCTCGGGCTGGGCCTTTCTGCCGGGCTTGTTTTGCCGCCCTGGCTTAGCAGTTGTTCAAACCCCGAAGAAGGACCTGAGATTTCGTACAGTGGAACGGTTTGCGTAATTGGAGCAGGCGTTGCAGGATTGTTTGTGGCGGATATTCTTATATCAAAAGGGATTAAAGTAAAAATCTTTGAAGCTTCCAATCGGTTGGGTGGAAGAATCAGGTCTGCTAAATTTTCGGATGATTTACCTCTCATTGCAGACTTTCCGGTTGAGTATGGGGCAGATGTAATCTATGGGAGCGATTCAAAATGGGCCGGGCTGATTAGTCTTTCAGGGGTGCCTGTAGTAAAGTTTCAGACCGGGGCAACAGATCGATATCGTATTGATGATGGTGTTAAAACAACGGCAGAATTAGCAGCCGATACAGATTTTGCTGCTGCATTAACCTTCTATGATAATTTTCCATTATCATCTCCTTCAGCAGGTCAATCGATACAAGATGTTGCAGCCGGATTTAACATGCGTGTGCAAAAGATTATTGACTCCTGGTTGGGCAATGCGTATGGAACATCGTACAGCCGAATCGGTGCGGGTGCCCTGGCACAATCCATGGCAGAGGCTGAACATGATCCAGAGCAGGTGTATGCAAGTCAAAACTCGTTTGAAAATATTTTGATATCCCGATTCTCACGAGCGGTTTCATCTATCCAATACAATCGGCCTGTTACTTCAATTGATTATTCCGGGGAGGAGATTCAGGTTACTGACCAGAATAATCAGACAGAATCATTCGGGAAAGTAATTGTTACAACTCCGCTGTCTATTTTAAAAAGTGGTGATATTACATTCAGTCCCGCATTACCCTCTGTAAAAATGAGTTCGATGAATAATCTTGGCATGGATGCCTGTGTGCGCATGCTGATTGAGTTCAAACTTAATTTTTGGGATACAGACGAAGCACCAACCAATTATTTGTTGGGTGTAACAGAAGCCCCGACTATTTTAAATGCCTCGCTAAAGCGAACGATCCCAAATGATGATCCTAAAACAATGGTCATTACCGTGTATGGTTCGAAAGCTGAAGAACTTTCGGCCTTACCAGATATCGACAAAGTAAAGCGTGTTATTGAAGAGTTAGATGAAGTATATGGTGGAAAAGCAACATTGAACGTGAGACGTGATGATGAAAACCCGGATGATAACACGAACATTCTTTTTGTTGTAAAGGATTGGACAACCGATCCATTCATTAAGGGAGGAATCTCTTATCCGAAGCCGGGAGCAACCATGCAAGATCGAATAAATTTGGCAGAACCGGTGGAGAGCAAATTGTTTTTTGCAGGCGAAGCTACCTACTATACACACGAGGACTTCGACAAAACGGGTGAGCCGGGCACTATCAGCGGGGCTTTAATTTCCGCAGAACGTTGTGCGCAGGAAGTAATAGATTCAATCGTGAATGCCTGAATCAATCAAACAAGTTCTTTTAAAAGAATCCAACAGCCCATCAGTAATGTAAACCATCCAAAACTTTTACGAAGGACCAGGGAAGAAATCTTTCTCGAAAGTCGATTGCCTGCAAGAATGCCAAGTATGGCAAGGCAAGTAATAGAGAATAAAAAATTCCAATCGATGACGTAATTCAAAATATCGCCAACAAATCCTATTAGCGAATTAATAGCAATGATAAATAAAGAAGTGCCAACAGCAGTCTTAAATTTTAATCCGGTAAGAAACACAAGGGCAGGTATAATTAAAAATCCACCCCCCGCACCAACAAGCCCGGTAAGAAAACCGATAAGCAGCCCTTCGACCACAACCAGAAAAGTTCTGAATTTTTGATTCTCTGAACTGATTTCCCTTTTCCCCCTGATCATGGAAAATGAAGCAAGTATCATCAGGATGGCAAAGAGACCAAGAATGAGAATGCGTTTACTTAAGGCAAAGGAATCGATCTGGAGGATAACATCTGGTATGGCAGGTACAATCCACTTGCGAGTAGAGAAGATGGCAACGATCGAAGGAATTCCGAATAAAATGCCTGTGCGCAGATTTACTAAGTGTTCACGGTATTTCGGAATGGCCCCCACAAAACTAGTCGCCCCAACGATAAAAAGTGAGTATGCAGAAGCTAATACTACATCTACCTGGAACATGTATACTAAAATCGGAATAGAAAGAATGGAACCACCGCCTCCTAAAAGACCCAGAATAAGACCTACACATACCGAAGCAAAATAGCCCGCTATTTCCATGGCCCAAAGAGAATAGATTTTGTTGAGAAATGAAATTAACCTACCCTGCAGATAGACTTATTCTGTTAGTCGGGGAGATAGTAGCGCTTCAGTTTCTCTTTCATACCTAAGGTATATCCGAGTTTTGCGATGCCCTTAAGAATAAATTCGAAAATGGAATATGCACCGGGTAATTTGCTCTCACTCATATCGAGCAGCATGGATACATGAAAAAGATTTTTAGGAATTCCCTTTTGGTTTGTTTTTCCATCTCGGGCTAAACCATAACCGATTTGAAGCGATCGTTCAAAGCCTTCGCTACCCGGTTTTAGTTCAACTGAAAATTTAACAACGGTTGAAGTATTGTTATAAAACCGGTGGATAATATTTTTCTCAGCAACTGCCGATTGGCCTGCCTGTAGCAGATGCTCAGTTTTTCCCAGGGTAACACCCAGCGTTCCTTCTTTACAGATGAATTTTTCAGAATATGCTTTATGATAATGCAAGCCCACTCCACCACCAGGCGCAAGTTCAACATCGACAATGGTGGTGGCGCCATTCGTTTCGCGCGATGTTTTTAGGAAGGTGACGTAATCTTTTTGTATTGGATTGTAAATTCTACGAGGGTTCATAAACGCTTATACTCAACAATAAAAGCATCAGGAAATTTCTTCTTCAATTCTTCTTTGAATTGTTCGGCTTTGGGCCGCGTAGAAAATTGTCCAAGGATTAGGCCGTAATACTTTACACCATTTATCACCTTCACTTGTACAGTCACTTTTTTCTGATATGAATTTTTCAGGTTTTCAGACAGTCGCATCAGGTTTACTAATTCCTGGTACGTTCCTATTTGTACACCAAATCCATTAGGAATAAGCCGCTCGATTTCAAAACCGTAAAACTCTTTTTCATCAACAGATACATGATCAACCATTTGAACGGAAGCCTTTGCTTTGCCATCGCCCGGGTCTGTCACTTCCAGTTTAACATCTGCCAACCCCTGGTTAATGAATCCTAATTTTTCAGCCGCTGATTTTGATAAATCGATGATGCGATCATCCACATAAGGGCCGCGGTCATTGATGGTAACTTCTACCGATTGGTTATTGGAAAGATTAGTGACCTTCACTACGGTTCCGAAAGGAAGGGTTTTGTGGGCAGCAGTCAGTTTGCTGTGTTTGTATTTTTGTCCGCTGGCGGTGGGCCTGCCTTCAAATTTATCGGCATAAAAGGATGCTTTGCCAGTTTGGACTTGTGCAAACGATAGAGAAATAAAAAGTGTGAATATGAAGCTCAGCAACCTCTTTTTCATAATGTGATTAATTTGGCATTAAAGTTAAGAGCATAATTGGTAATTGATTCATTGGTTAATCATCAAATTAGACTACCTTTGCCCGGCAAATAATAGATCGTAAATTATTTGCCATGGCCTTAGAATCATCAAAATTCCTCTTTGAAGCCCTCACATATGATGATGTGCTTCTCGTTCCAGCCTACTCAGAAGTACTTCCACGCGAAACCAGCACGGCCAGCAAGCTAACCCGAAACATTCGTCTTAATATTCCTATTGTTTCTGCGGCTATGGATACTGTAACCGAGGCTGAATTGGCTATCGGCATGGCCCTGGAAGGTGGCTTGGGATTCATTCACAAAAACATGAAGATCGAGCAGCAGGCTGAGCAAGTGCGCAAGGTGAAGCGTTCGCAAAGCGGATTGATTCTTGACCCGGTCACACTCAGCGTACATTCAACCGTGCAGGATGCCGAGAACATCATGCGTGAGTTTAAGATCGGGGGTATTCCCGTGGTCGATCAAAACGGAAAACTTCTGGGCATTATTACAAACCGTGATTTGCGTTTTCAAAAGGATATGAGCGTGTCAGTCGAGTCAATCATGACAAAAGAGAATCTCATCATCGCGCCTGAAGGAATAACACTTGATAAAGCTGAGGGTATTTTGAAGAAATACAAAATTGAAAAACTGCCGATCGTAAATAAGAAAGGAAAACTGACGGGTCTCGTTACCTTCAAAGACATTCAAAAGAAAAAGAACAAACCCAATGCCTGTCAGGATCAATTCGGAAGATTGCGAGTGGGTGCGGCCGTAGGTGTAACACCGGATATTGTTGAGCGCATCGAAGCGTTGAGGATTGCGGGTGTTGATGTAGTTAGCATCGATACGGCTCATGGCCATTCAAAAGGCGTAATGGATGCTGCCAAACGAGTGAAGAAGAAATTTCCTAACCTGGATATGATTGTCGGAAACATTGCGACAGGAGAAGCTGCCAAGGCCCTTGCTAAAATCGGTGCCGATGCAGTGAAAGTAGGCGTAGGGCCAGGAAGTATTTGTACAACACGAATTGTGGCCGGTGTAGGCTTGCCCCAATTATCGGCTGTGTACGAGGCGGCAAAAGCATTGAAAGGTGCGGGAGTACCTGTTATAGCAGATGGTGGTATTCGCTTTAGCGGTGATATGGTAAAAGCTATCGCTGCCGGGGCAGACAGCGTCATGGTTGGCTCATTGCTTGCCGGCACTGAAGAAGCACCCGGTGAGGTAATTATCTATGAAGGAAGGAAATTCAAATCCTATCGGGGAATGGGATCTCTTGAAGCAATGGAATCAGGGTCTAAGGACCGCTACTTTCAGGATGTTGAGGATGACATCAAAAAACTGGTTCCAGAAGGCATTTCTGGCCGTGTTCCCTATAAGGGATTGGTCTCAGAGGTGCTCTATCAATTAACAGGCGGTTTACGTGCTGGGATGGGCTATTGCGGAGCTAAAAACATCGAAAAGCTAAAACAGGCCAAGTTTGTGAAAATCTCAGCCGCGGGCATGCATGAAAGCCATCCGCATGACGTAACGATTACACGGGAAGCCCCTAATTACAGCCGTAAGTAGGTTCTGAACCATTCAACGTATGGTATGTAATTGAAAATCTTACTTCACCAGAAACGATATTTGTGTAAATTACCCTTTATTTCTTAGCCAAATTCAATGAAAAAGTTATTGTTTGTACCCTTGGTAATATTCATGTGCCAAGGCGCTTTTGGTCAGCTATGGACTGAAGATTTTACTGGCCTTGCG
>JAKEEN010000016.1 GCA_022616575.1 Flammeovirgaceae bacterium | reverse complement strand
TTTCTCTGCTTGTTCAGCTTCAAATTTCAGTTTATCAATAATTTCTTTTTGCTGCTGGATGCCGTGAACGATTTGCTTTTCACCTTCCCATTTTGCTTTCAATGAATTACGTTGTTCAGACAACTCCGCTATTTCTTTACTAAGCGGGCCTTCTTTCTCTTTATTTTTTTCCCTGCGAATCGCCTCACGCTCAATTTCCAATTGCATGATCTTGCGATTAAGTTCATCCAGTTCCTCCGGCATCGAGTCCATTTCAATTCTAAGCTTGGAGGCCGCCTCATCCATCAGGTCAATAGCCTTATCGGGAAGAAAGCGATCGGAAATATACCGGCTTGACAACTCCACGGCAGAAATTACAGCATCGTCTTTAATGCGGACGCCATGATGGAGTTCATACTTGTCCTTGATGCCGCGAAGAATAGAGATTGAATCTTCCACACTTGGCTCATCAACCATCACAGACTGAAATCTCCTTTCAAGCGCTTTATCTTTCTCAATATATTTTTGATACTCTTTTAACGTGGTGGCACCAATAGCATGAAGTTCACCCCGGGCCAGTGCTGGCTTCAAAAGGTTAGCCGCATCCATAGCACCCTCACCGCCACCGCCCGCGCCAATAAGCGTATGGATTTCATCAATGAATAAAATAATTTGTCCGTTTGAATCAGTAACTTCCTTTATCACCGCTTTCAATCGCTCTTCAAATTCTCCTTTATATTTAGCCCCGGCTACAAGTAAGCCCATATCAAGAGACACAAGAATTTTGTCCTTCAGGTTTTCGGGCACATCTCCATTTACAATCCGTTGAGCCATGCCTTCAACAATGGCTGTCTTACCAACACCCGGCTCACCCAGAAGAATCGGATTGTTTTTGGTTCTGCGTGAAAGTATTTGAAGCACCCTGCGAATTTCTTCATCGCGGCCAATAACAGGATCAATTTTTCCCTTCTTGGCAAGGTCATTCAGATTTTTGGAATAACGCTCGAGCGATTTGTATTTCGCCTCAGCATTCTGATCGGTAACGGTGCTTCCCCCTCTTAATTCTTTGATGGCTTTAACCAGGGGGCCGCGTTCAAGGCCGGAGTCTTTTAAAACAGAAGAGGCCTTATCCTTCAACGTCAGCAGTGCCAGAAGAAGATGCTCAACGGCAATGAATTCATCTTTAAATTCTTTTAACTCTTTTTCTGCCTGTTGTAGAACCTGGTTCGATGAATTAGAAAGATAAGGCTGCTGCCCGGAAACAACCGGATAGGATTGAAGCAATTCATTCAGGCGTTTATCCAACAACGTTTGATTAACATTCAATTTCTTAAATAGAAATGTGGTTACGTTCTCATCTGTTTCAATAATCGCTTTGAGCAAGTGCCCCGGTTCAATAGCCTGTTGCTGCCGGCTCATGGCAATCTCAGCAGACTTCTGTAATGCTTCTTGTGATTTTATCGTGAATTTTTCAAAGTTCATAGAGTCAATAATGTTCTGCCTACTTCCTCAAAAGATAATCCAGTAGTCATTTCAGATTTTTTGTCATTTATTTAATAGATTTAGAAAGGAGTTTCAAGACTTTTTGACTTTAAATGCGACAAGATTACTGAGTGAAGGTAACTATGGGGAAGAAATCAAAGACTGACAATAATCATTTTCCGCCTGCTTCTTTAATTGAGGTAGCCTGGGAGGTTTGCAACCAGGTGGGGGGCATTTACACCGTTATCCGATCCAAAGTGCCTGCTGTGATGGCCAACAAGAATGGACCATACTGTCTGGTAGGGCCATTTATTTCGAAAAATATTTTGGCGGAGATTGAACCACTTGAAGACTCGAGCGATCCTGTCGGCCATACTGTTCAGCAGCTTCGTAAGCAAGGCATTGAAGCGTATTATGCCGAGTGGCTGATTACCGGAAGACCCCGCGTTGTTTTGTTGAATCCGGATAGTGTGGCTCTTGAAAAGTTGAACGTGATTAAGTATCACTTATGGGAAGATCATCACATCGGTACCCCCGGAGATCATAAATTGATTAACCAGGTAGTTGCGTTTAGTTATCTGACTAGTCTTTTTATCGAGACCTACTCGAAAATGGCTGATAAGGAACTGCCAATAATTGCCCACTTCCATGAGTGGATGGCCGGACTTCCCATACTGGATATTAAAAAAAGACAACTTCCTGTTAGGACAATTTTCACAACCCATGCTACCCAGTTAGGCCGGCATTTAGCCATCAACTCACCGGAGTTTTATGCGCATCTCCCATTTTTTAAGTGGGAGGTAGAAGCGAAGAAATACGGCATTGAAGCGGAAGCCCACATTGAATTTGCCTGCGCCAACCAGGCTGATGTGTTAAGCACCGTGAGCGAAGTTACTGCACGTGAATGCAAGCATTTATTGAAACGTAAACCAGAGTTTGTTCTTCCCAACGGATTGAATATCGAACGGTTTGTGGCTCTTCATGAATTCCAGGTGATGCATGCAACGTATAAAGAGGAGATTCATCAATTCGTGATGGGTCACTTTTTTCAATCCTATTCTTTTGATCTGGATAAGACTATTTATTTTTTTACATCAGGACGATATGAGTATAAAAACAAAGGGTTTGATCTAACCCTGGAGGCTCTCGCTAAACTCAATACACGCCTGAAGCAGGAGAAGATAGACATTACCGTAGTGATGTTCTTTGTAACCAAAAGAGATTTTTATAGCATCAAGCCTGAAGTGTTGCAAACACGGGCTGTAATGGAGGAAATCAGGCAAACCTGTGAGGCCATTCAGAAACAAGTTGGCAGGCGTTTGTTTTACGCTGGCACCACCAATCAAGACAATCATCTTCCCGACCTGAATAAATTTGTTGACGACTACTGGAAACTTCGTTTTCGGAGAACAATTCAATCGTGGAAGAATGACAACTATCCGTTGACTGTTACTCACAAGCTTGTTGGCGAAGAGAATGATGAGATACTCCAATTCATCAATCAGAAGAAACTACTAAACCTTCCGTCCGACAAAGTAAAAATTGTTTACCACCCGGATTTTATTACCACGACCAGTCCGCTTTTCGGAATGGATTATAATCAGTTTGTTCGGGGATGCCACCTCGGAATATTCCCAAGCTATTATGAGCCATGGGGTTATACACCGCTTGAATGTATGGCCAGTGGTGTCCCGGCTGTGACCAGCGACCTTTCAGGGTTTGGTGATTTTTTGTTGCATCATTTGCCCGAGCATGAACAATACGGTTTGTATGTAATCGAACGGGGTAAACGAACCTTTGAGTGGTCGGCTGACCAGTTAGCTAAGGTTTTGTATGAATTTTTAACAAAAAGCAGGCGCGAACGCATCATGCAACGAAATAATGTAGAGAATAACTCAGCAATATTTGACTGGCAAAATCTGATTTCTAAATATAAAGCTGCCTACCTGGCACTATTAACTTAATGGAATAGTAAGTTTTATCAACTTTCTTACAGTAGAGGAGGGACAGGTTTACCAGAAGTGGTGAGACGATAATTGCCTAAGTATTCAAAATTTCTTAATAAGAAGATAGTTGCGGTTTTCGTAATCGTGAAATTATTAACCCAATCTTACATGCAATTTTAACTGCGGCTGCATCCCTCCCGTATTGCTTTTTAAATCAAATCAATATATTGCTCTGATCAATTTTGGAAGCCTATGAGTAAAATGACCAAAGAGGAGAAGTTGTTCAAAAAGGAAGAAGGGATACTAACAGACTATGCTTCGCGTGTTCATACAAATAACAACGACAATCATTCCAGGCAGTCATTGACTGAGTTAACAAAGCACTATAAAACATTGCTTGAACAAACCCGCTTTCTTACCTGGATCAGCGGGCGCCTCGAAAGGAAATTGCAAAGGTTGAATAGGGATTTGTCTGATAAAAACAAGTCGCTGGAAATTACGATTGATGAATTGACTAAAGCCCGTGCCGGTAAAATGGCTTATGCCATCATATACTTTGCTACTATAATACTTTTTGTGTTGGAAGAATTTCTTGTTGAGCCGGTGATCAATATGTATGGCGATGGTATCGGGTTTAGTATTTTAATCAAATTGGTAATTGTACTCTTTCTAAAATTTGCCGAGGGATTTGTGGAGCAGCGAATTATCGGAAAGAAAGCAAAAAAGGTAGTCTCATGAAGAATGAGTAGTTGACATTTCCCATCCAATGATTCCTTTTTTTCTAACCGAACCCCAACGATACTCGCCTAAGACTCCGTCTTTGCGAATTACGCGGTGACACGGAATCAGGTAGGCAATATGGTTAGCACCAACCCCTGCTGGTTATGGCGAATTTCGGATTGGGGATGTGGATTGCGATTTATCTGACCATGGCGCAGGAAGTGTCACGGACTCAAATCTCGACGGCGGCGGG
>JAKEEN010000139.1 GCA_022616575.1 Flammeovirgaceae bacterium | reverse complement strand
TGCCAGAGTGGTTGAATGGGACGGTCTCGAAAACCGTTTTCCGGCTTGTTCGGAACGAGGGTTCGAATCCCTCTCTCTCCGCTTTTTTAGTATCTTTCAATAAAAAAAATATGAGACGAAAAGCAACTGCCGTATGGAATGGCTCTGGTAAAGAGGGCACAGGTTACCTTACTACACAAAGCACCACATTAAGCAAAACTCAATACTCTTTCAGCTCAAGATTTGCCGAGGGTGTAGGCACTAATCCGGAAGAGTTAGTGGCTGCAGCTCATGCTGGATGTTTTACAATGAAACTTAGTTTCGTTTTGGGAGAGGCTGGATTCACTCCACAGGAATTAATGACTGAATGTGTTATTACCCTTGAGGAAGGAACCATTACTAAATCAGAATTGACTTTGAAAGCAAAAGTCGCAGGCATTGCAAAAGAAAAGTTTGATGCTTGTACCAAAGAGGCTAAGGAGAATTGCCCTATCTCGAAACTTTTGAATACATCCATTTCGCTGAATGCCGAACTAGTTTGATTCGGTGATTCGGTAATGTGCTGATTCGGTGATAGCACATCAACACATTATTCAAAGCGGAGTGATTCAATCGGATCGAGCTTGGACGCCTTGTACGCAGGATAATACCCGGAAATCAATCCTACAAAAACACAGATCAGCATTCCTACCAACATCCACAACCAGGGGATAACAAAGATCTTAATATTCATAATGCTGGTGATCACATTACCGATGATAATGCCTAATATAACTCCGGCAATTCCACCCAGAATGCAAACCACAATCGCCTCAATCACAAATTGCTGCCGAATACGAAGAGGTGTAGCACCCAGTGCTTTTCTAACACCTACCTCCCGCGTACGCTCAGTTACAGAAACCAACATGATATTCATTAATGCTATGGAAGCTCCAAGCAACGTAACAAAGCCTACCCCAAAGCCTCCGTATCGCAAGCCTGACGTAATGCTATCCAGACTCTCAGACAGAGATTCACTCTTCTCTAAATCAAATGAATCCTCATCACCAATCCGGTCATGACGAATAGAACGCAGTACCCCTCGTGCTTCACCCATCGCGTATTCAACCTGATCGGGTCTTGAAACGTCTACTTGCAATCTATACCAAAGATTCCTTCTGCCACTTGATAATTGGTTGGCCACCCGGATGGGAATCATCACCATGTTATCATAGTTTTCTTCTCCAAAATCACCCTTCTTTTCAAGTATACCGATCACTTTAAATTGGGTACCGAGGATTGTTAATGCACTTCCCGCTCCCTTCTCACCATTCTTGAAGAGATTCTTATAAACGGTATTACCTACCAGCACAACATGCGAACCCTGATCCACTTCGAACTTCGAAAAGTTACGCCCATCCTTTAAGGTAAGGCCCTTTAATGCGGCATAGTGCTCATTAACACCCATTACCCATACATTGGGATTGGTTTTTTCTGAAAGGAATTTTACTTCAGCTAAACTGGTAACGGTGGCTGAAAGACTGATATTTGAAGGCACTTTGTATTCGCTGATAAACCGGTTGCACTCGTTCAGGGTCAGTTGCGTATAGACACGTTCTTTAACACCCTGGGAACTTCCACCCCGGTTCCATTTGGAAGATATTTCAAAAGAATTTACACCCAGAGAACCCAAACTAGAAGACACTGATTGCTCAATTCCATCGATGGCAGTAAGAATTCCAACCAGTGATGTTATTCCGATGGCTACAATAAGGGCAGTTAAAACAGATCTAAGCAAATTGGCCTGAACAGACCGCAGACCTTCTTTAAAATTTTCAATCAAATTCATTTTCCGTCAGGATTTTGTAACTGCAAACTTCTAAAGTCCCCTGTAAGTCGATAATTTGAGATATTTGTTACGACTTTAAGGATTTTATTAGTCAACAGCAATTAGGGTGATGTTTTACGTTATCTAAGGTGTAAATTTAAGGTTTCTTAAAATGGTTGTAACGATGCGTTTGGTGCTTTTGTTGAGTTTTCTTCTTGCCTTCCGGTCTGGGCTTTCAAATTCCATTTTCATCCCCATGGATGAAAATCAATCTAATCACCTGAAAGCTTATGGGATCGCCTATTGGATTCTTCGCAATAATGTGGAGGTTGATTGGTTGCTGAACTACCGGGGTGGTAGTTTTATGTGTGAATACAATCCTTCCATTCATAATGAGTTAGTAGTGCGAGGCGTCAGTTTTGAAGTTATTTCTTCTGCTCAAGCCAATCAAATTATAACAGAAATATCGAGCCCTGCAGTTAACTACGACATCATGCGGCTTGAGAAATATCCTAAGATCGCTGTGTATTCACCAAAGACGGCTCAACCTTGGGACGATGCAGTTACACTTGTACTCACCTATGCGGAGATCCCCTATACCATAATTTACGATGATGAAGTTTTAGGGGGAGAATTACCAAAATTTGATTGGTTGCATCTCCACCATGAAGATTTCACCGGCCAGTATGGAAAGTTCTACGCCACTTTCGGGAATTTTCCCTGGTATGTAGAACAACAAAAAGAAGCTGAGGAGATGGCACGCAAACATGGATTTTATAAAGTATCACAACTGAAGCTGGCCGTTGCCAAAAAGATAAAAGAATTTGTCGCAGGCGGTGGTTTTATGTTCGCCATGTGTTCAGCCACCGACAGTTATGACATCGCATTAGCAGCCGAAGGGCTTGATATCTGTGAACGCATGTTTGATGGTGACGCAGCGGATCAGGATGCGCAGCGAAAATTAAATTTTGAAAATACATTCGCCTTTACTGACTTCAAATTAGTACGCGACCCATACGCCTACGAATTTTCTGATATTGATAACCAGCCGCAAGAGCGAGGGCTAAGACAAGATAATGATTACTTCACCCTATTTGAATTTTCCGCCAAGTGGGATCCCATCCCCTCGATGCTTACACAGAACCACACAAAAATTGTTCAGGGTTTCTTCGGACAAACAACTGGCTTTAAGAAAAACCTGATCAAGCCCGATGTAGTCATTATGGGTGAAAACCGTGAGATCAAAGAAACAAAATATATTCATGGAGTGATGGGTAAAGGTTTCTGGACGTTTTATGGTGGCCATGACCCTGAAGATTATCAACACCAGGTAGGTGAAGAACCAACCGATCTAAATCAACATCCCAAATCAGCCGGATACCGGTTAATTCTTAACAATGTACTCTTCCCGGCTGCAAAGAAGAAGAAGCAGAAGACCTAAATTTTAAACCACTATGACCTTAAGGATTTTATTTTTTTTGCTGCTTACGCAGGTGTTTTCAGTTTGTAAATCTTCAGAAAAACAAGACACAAATACTTATGAGGAGATTGCGAAGGGAGAGTTGGGTGAAGAAGTACATTTCGAATTTAATCAGGCGAAGTCATATGTTTTATGCACCCAAAAAACAGAAGCAAGTTCAATTTTAAAATATCTTGTTATCCGATTGAATGATTATCATATACTAAAGAGAGGCTCATACAACCCCGGCTATATTAAATGGATCAATAATTCAGAACTCGAACTCCTTAATGTTCCTGGAATCATAAAGGAGGGCCAAAATCTTTCAGACTTTAAACAATTAATTAAATTAGAAACCCCTAAATAGTAACCCATGAAGAAAATTCTACCCCTTACCACACTTTTTTGTATTTTGGTTTTTTGGCTGATTTGGGAAGATCACCCTAAGACAATTCAAATAAACAAACATAAAAAGCAGCACTTCAACGGCCCTGCTGAGTTTGCAAAATTTCACCGCGATATACGAACACGCGAAGGTGAAGATAAACCAGCCTATAAAACTGGGTATAAGTTTGCCGAATTAACCAAAGCCAAAAACCAGGCAGCTTTGTTTCGCAAAGGTGCCAGGATGCAAGACAATGGTGTAACTGCATGGACAGAAAGAGGGCCAGCTAATGTTCCTGGTCGTACCAGAGGTCTTATTGTTGACCCTGATGATGCAACAAAAAATACATGGTTTGCAGGGTCAGTAGGCGGAGGTGTGTGGAAAACTTTCAATGCGGGCCAAAGCTGGACATGGCTTACTCCAGATTTGCCAAACCTTTCCACCACTGTTCTTGCGATGGCAGAATCTAACCACGACATAATTTACCTGGGTACTGGTGAAGGATTTGGAAATGTTGATGGCATTGATGGCGCAGGTATATTCAAATCTACCAATCGTGGCGTAAGTTGGTCACAACTTTCCAGTACTTCCGACTTTTCTGATGTAAACCGGATTATTGTTGATCCATCTAACGCTTCCATTGTTATCGCAGCTACAAATTTTGGAATTTATAGAACTATAAACGGAGGTGATGATTGGACAAAAGTCTATCAATTTGGTGCCATCCAAGATTTAAAAGCTTCACCGGATGACTTTAATATTCAGTATGCAAGTGTGAATAGCGTTGGTGTTCTTAAGTCCATCGATGGAGGGCAAACCTGGGATTTATCGAGTACAGGAATGAATCCAAGTGGCCGGATCGAATTAGCTGTATCGCCTGTTGACCCACAACAGATTTTCGCCTCTGCAGAAGGCGGGGTAACCGGAAGCGAGTCAGACCTTTATGTTTCAAGTAATGGTGCAATATCCTGGTCCCTTGTTAATGTCAAAATCAACAATGTAACAGTTGAGCTTTTAGGCGATGACTCCGGTATAGCAGGTGATTCACAGGGTTGGTATGACAACACAATTGTTTGTGACCCTTTTGATAGGGATGTGATTTATGTTGGTGGCATTGATCTTTTCAGGATTGATGTAGGGTCAACAACCACAGATATAGATAACTATACAATGATAGAAGGGACATTGGGCTTCATATCATTAATTAATTTTAGCGCTCAACATTATGGTGGAAGACTTGAAGTTGGCAGCATACCGGAAAAATTTTCTGTAGAAGTCCGTTTTGGATCAGGGCAAAGTCAAAAAGCACATCGTTTTTTGGTCCCGGAAGGAAGAACTTCCGGAGTAGCTGATATCGATTATTCATTTCAAAACTATGTCGATATTCCTTTCGAAGTATGGGATATTACTAACAACAAACAGTTGATGGTTTCCTTCCGTGATCAGGACAGAAATGGCTCTTTCAACCTCTACGAGGCTAATACATCAAGCACAACAGCTACCGAACAAAGTCGTGAATATTTATTCATACACAATGTTGAATATTCAGATACAGAAAATACCTCAATTGCTACAGACGGAGGTCAGACCTTTGACCGTAAATATTTTTTCTGGCCTGTTCTTGCAAATGGTGCAGAATGGACACCTGATACCTGGCCCAATCCTGTACTAGCCATCCAACATAGTACGCTGGAACTTTTTAACTCCACAACAGAATTCATTACGGATGGCCGAAACCGATTTGGCAATTCCTCCAAAAATGAAAATCTACACGTAGATCATCACAACCTGGTGGCTATACCAATGAGTGGAAGTACCTTTAAAATTCTTAATGCGAATGATGGTGGTGTGTACGTTTCTAATACGTCAGCTACTCCGGGCGTTAATCATGGTGATTGGACTGACCCCACCATTGGCTTTAACACAGGTCAATTTTATGGAGCTGATAAGCGGCCTGGAAAAGATCAATACCTCGGAGGCCTACAGGATAACGGAACCTGGTTTTCCCAAAATAATGAAACAGCATCTCCAACTACCGAGTACACCTTTGCCATAGGAGGTGATGGGTTTGAAGTGCTCTGGAACAATTTAGATGACCAACTACTCATCGGTGGTTTTCAAGGCAACGGATTCAGACGAAGCACCAACGGTGGACAAGGCTGGTCAGTAGCAACAAATGGCCTCACAGGTGATTTTCCATTTATATCAAAACTGGCTAACTCAAAAGATTTGCCTAATAGAATTTTCACAGTCGGTAGTTCAGGTGTATTTGTATCTAATAACTTTGGCCAAAACTGGACACTAAGAACCATCACAGAAAAATGGGGTGGTGCATCTACATTTGCCGATGTAGAGGTTTCACGTGCTAATGCAAACATCATATGGGCAGGCAATGCAATGAGTGATGATTATGACCTATATCTTTCTGTTGATGGCGGACAAACATTTTCATCAACCAATAATTACACTACCGAACCATTGGGAAGTATTTCAAAGCTAGCGTCACATCCTACACAGCCCGGCACTGCATACGCGTTATTTTCTTTTGCCGGGGCACCAAAAATTCTTAGAACAACAGACTTCGGCCAAACCTGGGAAGATATTTCTGGTTTTGAAGGTGTTAATGAAAGTACGAATGGTTTCCCTGATGTTGCTGTGTATTGTTTATATGTAAGGCCTGACGATCCCAACATTATCTGGGCTGGGACTGAAATCGGGATTGTTGAGTCGCAAAATAATGGACAATCCTGGGCATTGATTGAAGATTTTCCTAATGTTTCCGTTTGGGATATGAAAGGCCAGGATGACCAAGTTGTAATTGCAACCCATGGCAGGGGCATTTGGACTGCAACCATCGATTCTTCTACACCTCAAGCCAATTATGTGAAAATACCTTCATTGGTACGTTACGGAACGACACCTCAAAAAAATCTGGCTATACAATACAGTTTTCTAACAGACTTTGACTCTGTTGAATTTTATGTAGGCAGTACAATAGCTGGAGTTGTTGGAAATATTGCTTCAGGCGATATAATTATTGAATTGAGTGGAATTGGCTCCGGAGACAAAACTATTAATACAATCAGCTATAAGGATGGCGCTCCTTACCAGGGTAGCGAATCATCGGTATCACAACTGAACCTTTTGTCAACAGAAACCAATTATGTTGAGTTTTTCAATACCACGACAGATGTGATCAGTAGTGGTTTCACGCAGCAAGTTTTTACTGGCGAACCTAATACCTATCGAAAAGCGCTTCAATCAACACACGACTATGGGGCAAGTAAAGAGCACACCGCTATTGTTGCCCATCCTGTCATTGTTGCCGCCAACAATGCAACAATCACCTATCGCGACATTGCAATCGTTGAACCAGATGAAGACTATGTAGTTATGGAAGCTACCAAGAATGGCCTTGATTGGATTGCCTTAACCAATCAGTATGATGCCAATTCCAATCCGACCTGGCTTGCAACCTATAATGCTGGTGGTGATGGTTCTCGTGATATGTTTGTTGATCATACTATCAACTTACATGATTTCTTCAATGCAGGAGATACCATCTTGGTCCGCTACAGATTATCCTCTGATGCAACGGGTGTGGCTTGGGGTGTTGCTGTAGATTATATCGCCATTCAGGATGTAGTTTTGACAAATGAGACCACCATAAAATCAGATCCGGCCTTCAAGATTTTTCCGAACCCAACAAAGGGTGAATTCTACGTTCAGTATAAAGCTAATCAAAATGCATATCCTTCTTTGCAGATACTGGATTCACAGGGGAGAATTATTCAATCAAGAAATCTTGTGGTAAAGGATGCTGAAATTCAAACTGAGAAAGTAACCTTGACAACGGGCAGCTATGTGGTTGTCTTAAATGATCGGCAGAGGAAAAGAACAGGAAAAGTAGTTGTAACAAATTAATCATCGGAGTCATCCTGAGTGGTGTCATCCTGAGCGGAGTCGAAGGATGACCCTTAATGCATACGGTCTCCTCTCGCTTGCAGGGAGGAGACTATTTTTGCTTCTTCAGCAAGCAACTCACGCCAGCGATTATCCACATAAGTCTCTGGCATGTATTCTTTGGCTAACAAAAGGAAGTTCTTGTAATGGCTTGCTTCTGAAACCATCAATTTATAATAAAAATCAGAAAGGGATGGATCGGAAATATTCTTCCAGAGAAGTTTAAACCGTTCGCAACTTCGCGCCTCGATCAGCGCGTTCATTAAAAGCTTTTCAACTAAGTTCTGTTCCCTGCTGCCACCCTTCTTAATTAAGGCATTCAGCTTTTCTACGTATTCATCTTTGCGTTGCGCACCCAGTTTGAGGTTTCGTTTCTTCAATTCTGCAACCACTCGCTCAAAGTGATTCCACTCCTCCGCCACAACGGGCATTAAGACGTCCACCAATTTTTCCTTTTCCGGGTATTGTATAATCAAAGAAATGCAGGAAGTGGCAGCCTTCTGTTCACAATAAGCATGATCAATCAGCACTTCACCAATATTCATTTGCGCCACATTAACCCATCGGGGATCGGTAGGCATTTCAAGACCGAGCGTGAATTTGTCTTTCGCTTCCACAAAGCAATTTCAGATTTCAGATTTACAAATTAGATTAAAAGAATCTGAAATTTGAAATTAGTTAATCGTAGAATGACCAGTCAAATCCAAAGTCAAATACGGGTTTTTGTCCGGGGTAATAAGGCGTTGGTAAATAGCCTTCCTTGGTGAAAGCATAAAAGAGATTATTGTATTTTAAGAAGATTCTCCCCCGTTTCATTTTCATGTTAAAGAATACATCCACTATTGGCATGGATGGGTTTTTGAAGTACTGCTGCGTATAGAACTGCTGGATAACCGGATCATACCCGTTTGCATAATATGATGACTTCCAGTGTGTGTCAACTCCCATCTGCATGTCCAGATTACCGTTGATTAGAATATTTTCATAGCACAATTGTGCATTCGCAAACCACTCCGGTTGCTGAATAGCATCCCCTGCATTGTCTAAAAGCTTTGAGTAGGTAACATCTCCACGCAAATAAAAATGTTTCAGAAAACTAAGAGAGAACTTTACTTCTGGCATAACTACCGTTTGGTTTCCGCTTGATTGAACAGGAAGCACGTCTTGCAATGCGGTAGTGTCCTGATTGAAATAAACATAATTATGAAGGCTCGTTAAATTCACCCCGGCCGAAAGGAATATTTTCTTCCCGTTATACTTAACTGCACCCTTTAACTGATTGACTTCAATATTGTTAAAAGGTCGGTACCAAATATCATGACTACCTTTGTAAGCCCGCTGTAAAAAAGAAGGCATGGAAACAGATCGGTGCAAGGAAGCATCCAACCACCTTGACAATAGCTTTGCCTCAATTTTATATTTCTCATCAAATAAGTATTCAGCATTGCCCTGCAAAGTAAAGACAGAATCAAGGGCAAGCTCCATTCTCCCCCCTATAAACAACTCTCCTCCCTTTGTTTTCAGAAATAGGTTATCCTCATCAAAATACTTGTAGTCAATATCAAACTGGCGAACAGCTATATAGCCATTGTAGAATAGTTTCAACAGGCTTCCTTTTATACCTGCTTCATTTCTGAATGTTTTAAATTTCGTTTGATCGAATGTCTCCGCACTATCTACTTCAACAAAATCATAATACGCAGGCACACTGGCAGGATTGTCAATAAACCTGTTTTGCTGGCCATCGTAATCGCTTGTGTGATAAAACTGCAAACCCGATCCCAACGAATATTGATGAAACAAATGATAGGTTCGTCTGAGGTCATTGCTTTCCGCCTCCGTAAGCCAGGGTAACGCATTCACCAAAAAGAAATCATCAAAGTTGTAGTCAGCTCCCACCCGAATTCCTCCATATTCGTCAACCCGGTGATACATTCTCCTGAAATTAGCAAAGAGTCTGTAGCTGCTATCCTTGCTATGATAAGATGTAAAAATATCATAGTAATTACTCTTCACATGCCGGTCGCCTTTGTTGGCCCGCTGAATTTGTTTATCCACCAGTATAGCGCGATAGTCAAAACCTATATTCCACCGCGGATTGATATTGCGACTATAGACAACGTTGGTCAGCGATCTTCCCTTCCCCCCCAGTATTACATTTAAATTAGAGTAAGGTGATTTTGTATCAAAGTATTTTACAGGATTGGCATCCCAATACAAATTATATGAATTGAATCCGGCTGTCCGACCAATTTGGGCTGGCATCTCCACAAAGATTGAACGAATCGCGGTACCGATATTCCCTAAATCCTGGTGCTTATTTTGAAATCGTTGTATATAGGTAAACCGGTGAAAATCACGAATGGCTGTATCAATGAAGTGCTTTTGATACCGATTGAAGAAAATATCTTCTTCATAAAAATACTTCGAAGTCTTCGGGCCATAAACTTGCTTGGTCGTATCGTCAATAATTTTAGATCCCCTTCGCGGGGCGGGCGGCTCATCTTGTCCAAAGGATGAAAATGAAATACTACTTATGCCTAAAAGGAAAAATAAGAATCGGTGAAACACGGGCAAAGATAATGGCTTAACGGTTAACTGCATGCATGATCATATTATCAAAATCCTCGCCATTTTTTAAAAACTGGATTTCAATAGGCAAATAAAAAATAGTAAATCCTGTAAAGACCTTCAGCATATCTTTTGATAAGCGTGCCGCATCTTTTTCTGTAGTCATCAGGGTAATTGGTTTACCGGCAGACTCCGCAACACTCCGGATCTTTATTAAATCGCCCTCATCATAAGAATGATGATCCCCAAAATTGAGTTGATCTACAATATTGTAATTCCCTTTTAAATATTCTGCCAATGGTTTTGGATTCGCTATACCTGTAAACAAGACCACATCGCGATTCATGGCCTTATCCTGGCCAAACAACCGGATCTCTTCACCGTAGTGAATGGTAGAGAAAAAAACAGGTGCCTGCACAAATCTTCTAACTTCATCTTCAATACCCATCATTTGTTCTTCTTCAACATGAGGCGGACATTTAGTGACTACTACAACCTGGGCACGCCTCGCACCGGATTTGGTTTCACGAAGTATACCGACCGGCAATAAGTGATCATCAAAAAACAAGCGATTGAAATCGGTGAGTAGAATAGAGAACGAGGGTCTAACTGCACGGTGCTGGTAGCCATCATCCAATAGAATGACCTCGGTATCTTCATGCTCAGCCATAATTTGCGGAATGGCTAATGCCCGCTCCTCACCGACAGCTACCCGTACCAGATCCCCAAATTTTTTATAGAACTGAAAGGGTTCGTCACCCAAAGAGGCTGCATCATCGGCATTGCTCGCGATACGAAAACCTTTTGTCTTTCTTCCATAC
>JAKEEN010000138.1 GCA_022616575.1 Flammeovirgaceae bacterium | reverse complement strand
CTACAAAAAATAAAAGTGCCGCTAGTACAAAATTTTTCATCCAACAGTATTCAATTGTTCACTTGTCTTTCCAAATCTTCGTTCTCGTTGCTGATAGGCCCATATGGCTTCATAAAGATGTTCTTTGCGGAAGTCGGGCCAGAGTGTGGGTGTGATATATAATTCTGTGTATGCAATTTGCCAAAGCAGAAAATTACTGATGCGCATTTCACCACTGGTGCGTATCAATAACTCCGGGTCGGGTATATCGTGTGTTTGCAGATAGTGTTGGATAGTTTCCTCACTAACCTCGTTCGCTTTCAACTTTCCTTTTTCAACATCTGCGGCTATTTCTCTTACGGCTTTGGCTATTTCCCAACGGCCACTATAACTCAGTGCCAGGTTAAGTTTAAGTCCTGTGTTTTTGCTGGTCTTATCAACTGCCCAAGCCAGGTTTTCCTGGCAATTCCCCGGAAGCTGTGATGTGTCACCAATGGTTAAAAGTTTTACCTGGTTTTCCATCAAGGTGTCAATTTCCTTCTTCAGCGTATTGACAAGCAACTCCATCAACCCCTCCACCTCTTCTTTGGGTCTTCCCCAGTTTTCGGTTGAAAAGGCGTAGAGGGTCAGGTATTTTAATCCCAGCTCACCACAGCCTTCTGTTACATCTTTTACTGCCTGTACTGCATTTCTGTGACCAAAAATGCGCATTGCACCCTTCTTTTTCGCCCACCGGCCGTTGCCGTCCATTATAACGGCTATATGACGGGGTAAATTATTGAAGTCAATATGCTCTTTAAAAGATGCCAAAGCCCGCAAAAATAGCAAAAGTTGGTGTTTTCCAGCTATTTATAAACTATCTATATCAATGTTGATTTATCCTATTTGTATGGGTTGGTAGGGCACGGTATATCGTAAAAAGTGCGCGTAAAAGTCAGGCCCAAGAAAAAGTAATTATCGTTATCGAATGGATTGCCATAGCGGTAGTTTTTATCAGTTTGATCGCCATCCGAGACATTATCGAGATAATCAAAGAAAGTTTTGCGCATACCCAACTCTAAAGCCACATACCACTTGGGATTAACAACATATTTAAAGCCAAGACCGAATGGAAATGAGCCTTGGACATTACTATATTCAGTAGGCTTATCTTGTGCCCCCGAAATACCAAAAAGTCCTAGTCCCGCAAAAACATAAGGTGTATAACGGAGAGGATGCTTATCATCTTTCCAATCAAGAAAATGATACTCGGCCCCAACGGCAACCTCCATCAGAAATACATCAAAAGAAGCATTTCGATTGACAGCAAATGGGTCGATGGGTTTTTCTGCAGCCCCGATTTTACCGGCTGTGATACCGGCCCGAAAACTGATAACCCTACTAATGTTCGATCGATACAAAGCAGTTGCGGCAATCTTGGAATTACCAAAATCATACGTGCGGACCAAATCACCCGTATAGTTGAATGTACCAATGCCAAAGCCAATTTCCTGACGTTGAGCCCTTGAAAATTGAGCGAGTGAGAGTAGCAATAAGGCAGTAAGCAGAAATTTCTGCATTATCTGAATTTAGCGCGGTGGAAAGTTTTGCCAATAATGTAAGTAAGACGAAACGTGGTGACAGTATAAATGTCTTTGTCTTTTTGGCCGCCTCTTATGTTAGGAATACCGTTGGTATTTTCATGGCCAAAGCCATTAATTACAGAAACAGAGCTACCATTCAAATTCGTATATGTGAAAGTCCCATTCTGTTCATCAATTTGGCTCGATGTTAAATCAGCTTCATTAGAGCGGTATGATAAAGACTGTGTCAGCTTATCAGCGGTTTTAGTGAGATCAAAATAATTACCACCAACATCATCCAGGTAGTCTGTGAACGTATAGCGGAAACCAATTTCGGATGAAAAATCCATAACCTCGTTTATTCTGAAACGAACCCCCAAGCCAAATGGTATTGAGATCTGAATCAATTTATACTTATGGCCGAGCCCGATATTTTGGCCTTCAGTTCCGTAGTCCTTAAGGTTAACCCATTCACCGGCATTTGAAAACGTCTGATCATTTAGATCAGTTGAAGGAACCTTTGCCTGTGGGTTATGATGAAAAACCGCTACCCCTAAATAAACATAAGGTGTCCACGCAACTCTGCTTATATAGGTAGATTGATTTTCAAAAAGATCAAGGTTACCAACAATTGAAAGCTCCTTTATTCGATTTCTAAAACTCAGATTTCTAACATACCGGTGTTTTGATTTATCATCTTTTGGATCAGCCGATTCTGCGTCTGAGCCGCGGATTCCTCCATACGTAAATGCCCCGATAATCTGGTAGCGTGGCCCGAATCTGTGTGTAAATGAGAAGCCAATGGCAGGGCGCGTGAACCCTATATCCGTACTTAACCTGTTTGGAAGGGGAGACAAATCTCCATAATAGTTAAGCGCGTTAAGCGAAATACCAATGGAATTATAAATCTTCTCCTTACCAAAATGACTCTTTTTTCCCCTGAAATGTGAAATGCGCTTATTATTTTTCTTGATCATGCGCCTGTTCATTTGGCTGTAAGCATCCTCAGGAAGTGAGGCAACCAAGACGATTGCGGCAATCAAGAAACAGAGTCTTCCGGTCAACATGGGTAATGCGTTAATACTCAGTGAACAACAAAAGTAAACAAAAAATCAATTTCTAATATCCAATCCCCAATTAAGCTTTTGCCTCAGGGTTTTAAAATAATGCTGCCCCTCAAGTTGGATCAGGTTCACTTTAAAGTCGTTAGTTGTAACCTTCAGTTTTACAGAGGCATCTACTGTTGCAATTCGCGAATCGAGGGAGACAAGAAATTTCTTACTGCGTCCTTCCACTTCAAACGAAATTTCAGAACCATCGGGCACCACAATGGGCCGCACGGCCAGGTTATGGGGACTAACCGGAGTAATTAACAAATTACCTGACCGGGGAAATACTAAGGGCCCCCCACAACTCAGGGAATAACCAGTAGAACCTGTGGGGGTAGAAACAATAATACCATCGGCCCAATACGAATTCAAGAATTCACCATCAATATAGGTGTGAACCGTAATCATTGATGAAGTATCTTTCTTCACGATGGTGAAATCATTGAGCGCATACGTCTGCTTTCCAAAAAGAGATTTATTGGTCTCAAGTTTCAGCATCTTGCGTTTATCCAGCGTGAATGACTTTTGAAAAAGTTTTTTGAGAGATTCTTCCGTGTCTTGCCGGCTGGTGGTTGCTAGAAACCCTAACCGGCCTGTATTGATACCCAGAATTGGCACCTCTGCTTTTCCAATGTGGGTTACCGACTCAAGCAGGGTTCCGTCTCCGCCAAGACTCAAAAACGCATCTAATTTTTTTAAGTCATTGCCCGGTTCATATGTTTTTATTTTGAATCTTTTAATGGTGGATGTCTTTACATACCGGGCTGAAGAAATGGAGATATATACTTCCGCCTTGTAACGCGCCAACACCTCCAGTACATGATCAACAAAATGGGCGGACTGCTGTGTAAAGTCTCTTCCATGTACACCGATGCGCATAGCAGAATTAGGATGGTTTCTGTTAAAGGTACGAATTTCGTTGTTCGGTAATAGTTGTTAGTTCTTTGTAGTTAGTGGTTTGTGTGAGTTCGTCCAGGCACACCAACAACTTAAAAAACCAGCAACGGACAACTAAATATCCAGGTATTTAAGAAGCATACCGATTCGTTCTTTATCGGTCTCGATGGATTTTGTTTCCTGGTAACGGCCGATGACTTTGTACCCAAACCGCTCCAGCGTGGCGACCACGCGTGATAAATCTGTTTGATTAAGTTTTAGTGTTAGCCTGATTTTGCCCGGATCGAGTGGGTCTTCTTTGAGGATGCTGCTTAGAATTTTTATATGGTTCTCTTCAATCAATCGACTCACCTCAGCCAATGAATAATTGATCATGTCGAGTGACAATACCAAAATAGCGCCTGGCATTTGTACGGCAGCCGTTTGTGCAAACGAAGTGAGTGTATCCTGAACAGTAATAACGCCACAGTAGGTCTGGTCGTCATTGAGTACCCCCACCATTTGTACGTTCTGATCAGCAGCTACTTTTAGAATATCATAAAAATGAGATTGAAGATTGACATAAGAATTCTGGCCGACCAAATCAAACTCCCGAACTTCCTTTTCGATATCGTTGGTTTCAAGGATAATCTCCTCTGAGATAAAACCGAGTAATCGCTGATCATCTACCACAGGCATAAACTTGCAACGAAATTCTTCCATCCAGACAATCGCTTTGTGCGCATCGTCTGTTCCCTTTAGCGGGGGAATCATGTGGTTAATAAGGTCTTCTGCGATCATAAAGTAGTGGTTAGGAACAACGCAGGTTGTGTGAGTGTGTTGATTAAAACAACTATATCTGCTTATGTAACCAAAAATTCTTCAACAAGTTCATTAAATTTTTCCGGGTGTTCCATCATGGGTGCATGACAACATTTGTCTATAAACCTGAGCGATGAATTGGGTATCAGGCGATTAAACTCGTGTGCTACTATAGGCGGGGTGATGGTATCATTCAATCCCCAAACCAACAAGGTAGGTGCTTTAATCTTCGGGATTTCGGTGGCCATGTTATGCCGCTGAGCTGATTTAGCTATGGCAACAATCCGCATACATTTCGGAATGCTTCCCGTGGTTTCAAAAACTTCATCCACCAACTCTTTCGATGCCACTTTAGGGTCGTAAAAGGTATAGGCTACTCGTTCACGGATGTATTCATAATTTCCTCTTTTTGGATAAGAACCACCCATGGAGTCTTCAAATAACCCCGAGCTACCCGTGAGGATCAACTTCTTTACTTTTTGAGGATTTTTTAATGTATAAATCAATGCCACGTGTCCTCCCAAACTATTTCCCATGATGATCATGTCGTTCAGGTTTTTCATGGCCACAAAATCTTCAGTGAATTTTCTTAATCCTTCAAGACCGGCTTCTTTAATAGGCATTTCATAAATAGGAAGCATGGGAATAACAACCCGAAAGTTTTTTGAAAACCTGTCAACAACACCTTGCCAGTTGCTGAGCGCCCCAAAGAGTCCGTGAAGCAACATCAAAACCTGTCCGCTGCCTTCATCGACAAACCTGAATCCCCTTTCTTCCTGAACACGAAGTGCCATCGTCTCTTAATTTCGATTTAAGTAAATAAAAAAAAATCCAGAATAAAAGTTCGTATTCCTAATCCTGTCTGGATTTAGATACCCGGGAGGTTTTTAGAAAAGATATCCCCTAAAGACGGCAACCAATCGCCCAGATAAGATGATAAAGTCGGAGCAAACGATTTCGTTAACGCATAGATCCTGGAGTTATTCGTCCAGGACTCGGGCCATGAAATGCGGAATGATGAGGAAAGCCAAAGTATTATGCTGGCCATAAACAACATACGCACAGCGCCCAACAGGGCACCTGCTACCTGATCAACCCTCCCTAGAAAAGTTTTATCAATAGATGCATGAATGGCTTTGCCGAGAAAGTATATGCTGAAAACAGCTAAAAGAAAAACTGCTGCAAATGCAATGTAGGGCAGCACGGTGGTATCAATGTTAAATTTGCCTGCCAGGTAGGTCATCATTAAATCCATCAATTTAAAGCCTGCCATAATGCCAACAACAATCGCAAGCAACATG